>NZ_JBNNMG010000018.1:0-77484 GCF_050272555.1 Lysinibacillus sp. NPDC047702
GTTGTTTGATAGATTTGCCTGTTTCAATCTCTATCGAGGGGCCTTTCCTCATCTCTAATGTGCCTTTGCACAGCACACCACCACCGTACGTACGGATCCGTTTACGGCGGTTCAATCTTTTAAGTATCTGAGCTCATAAAGCTGGGTTAAGTCTTTTAACCCCCACTTTATGAGCTTTTCATTTGTTAATGCTCGATGGATAATCTCACTTCTCGATAGTCGCCAGTATCCTTTTCTTGAATGTGCTATTTTCATCGCATCATCATGGTCAATTCCATATTGACGTAATTTCATATACCTCGTTCTTGGTTTCTTCCATCGCTTCCAGATGAGTTGACACAATCGATGGTTTAACCAGCCCTGTATTTCTTTTATGAAGGCTTTCATATTGGCAATTCCATAGTAATTCATCCATCCAACCCTTATTTATTGATTCTTTTCACAATCACTTCAAACGTACCTGCTCTTTTACGACTCGTTAATTTTCTTAATTTATCTTTGAATCGTTGTTTAGCGGATTTATTCGGTCGGCATCCAACTTTCCCCTTAAGTTTTGTATATTGAACCCTAAAAATGTGGCGCTTGTTGCACCACACACTTTACTTTTCTTTTCGTTAATCGTTAACCCTAAATCTTCTTCGATATATTTCTTCACACTTGCCATGACACGCTCTCCCGCTCTAGGCGTTTTCACGTATATCACAAAGTCATCCGCATATCGAATAAAACGATGTCCTCGTTTTTCCAGTTCTCTATTTAAGTAAACATTTGCTAGAATAGGAGACAGCGGGCCACCTTGCGGAGCTCCCTCCGTTGTTTCAACGTAAATATCTTTATCAAGAATACCAGAACGTAAGAATTCCCAAATAAGTTTAAGGACAATCTTATCTGTAATGAATTCTTCTAGACACGCTCTTAGTCGTTGATGATGGATTGTATCAAAATAGCTTTTTAAATCACAGTCCACCACCGTTCGATATCCTTCTTGATAGTATTGTTCGGCGAGTTCGATTGCTTGATGTGCGTTTCTTCCTTTCCGAAAGCCGAAACTATTCTTCGAAAAATGCGGATCAATGATTGGGTCAATTACTTGTAGAATAGCTTGTTGGACTACCCGGTCGAGTACGCAAGGAATCCCTAAATATCTCTTCGTGCCATCCGATTTTGGAATAGCTACCCTTTTCACCGGTTGCGGTTGGTAAGTGCCATCTCTTAGTTTGATTTTAAGTGGCTCAAAATGTTTTCGTAGGTGAGATTTTAGTTCGTGAACTGTTATTCCATCTACGCCCGGAGCCCCTCCATTTTCTTTTACCTTTTTATAAGCTCTCCATAAATTGCCGTTGGTAACGATTCTATCGATTAAATGGATACCATCTTGTTTCTTCATTTCCATGTCTACATCCCTACACACTCTTATATACTCTTTCACTTCCAGCTTATCCCTCTATAAGTAGCCATCTTTTGGTCTTTACCTCGATGTTTTCTGTGTTTCGTCGGGATGTCTTCACCTCCTTGTTCATTCAAGATTTAAGATTGTTCGGCCCTTTACTTTCGTTAGAAAGTTACTATGACCTCTGCTGACTTCTCTTGATTCATCCGATTATCACTAATCCGATTGTTAATTCAATAACCCTCAAGAGATCTCCCCGGGTAAGCACAACCACTTTCCTCTCATGTAACTGCCAGATTTACTGTATGGGATTCGGGCAGTATTGGACTTTACTTTGATGTGCAAGTTCATCCATCCCAAGTCAGCCTTGTATCTGATTTCTGTTCGTCAGTTCGAGATTTTGCGTCCGACTTCCTTCAGATTCCACGTCACCATGGACACCCTTGTCTTTCGCTAACAGTTCCTACTGCCAAGTCTGTAGTGGACTTTCACCACCTAGTTGTTGCGCGTGCCGGGCACACACACTATGAAAGGCTTCAATCTTGTTGATTGAAGCCTTTCATTTTTATTTCTTTAATTTTACGGCTGTTCCATATGCTAATACCTCAGATGTACCATCCATTACAGACGAGGTAGAAAATCGAACACCTACTATGGCATCTGCACCTAGTTTTTTGGCTTCTTCCTCCATTGCACTAGTGGCTATTTCTCGAGAACGGACTAGCATTTCTGCATACTCCTTCATTTCTCCACCGACAATATTACGAAGCCCTGCCATCATATCACGGCCAATATTTCTTGATTGAACAGAATTACCTTTTACTAAGCCAATTGTTTCCGCAATTTCCTTCCCTGCCACAACATCTGTTGTTGAGAGTAGCATACAAATTGCCTCCTATTTGTTAAATTTTCGAATGGCTTTGACAGCCTCTTCAATGGAAGATGTAATGATTCCATTGCGTTTTATCAAGCCGATTACAAATAAATTACGATATATAAACTGATTTTCAATGCCGTCCCTTACAAGTGCCTCTATTTTTTGCATATTATCCCTGCCCTGCTGGCGCACATCTGTAAAGATACCGATAATTGGTCGATTCAGCATTGCAAAAGCACCAATTTCAGCCGCCACACCTGAATCAATCTCCACACCATCTAAAACAGCTACAAGCACATCACTTTTTTGTAGCATCTCTAAATCTGCTTGTGCAATGGCTAGACTATCCGCATAGGCTGTTTTATCGTTAATGGCGTCATTCTCCTGCGGCACATACAATTCAATACTTGGTACTGCCTCCCTTATAGCCGCAGCCAGCTGCTCATTTACTAAACGATCTCCTAATGAAAATAATCCATTTGCTAAGTATGCCTTCATGTTAAAACTCCTATTCCAATAATTTTTCAAATACTATTTTATGTCGACCTTTATCATCAATAAATGTTGAGACAATATCAAATCCATGTTTAAGATTCGTGATAAGCATTGCTTTTCGCTCATTCCTACCATATGTACGAACTCTTTTAAAGCCCATTGTCTGAATATAGGCATGCTGCTGACGCATAAGTAGACTAGCAATTCCCTGACCACGCTTGGTTGCATGAACACCACCTAGCCAGCTGTAAAAAACACCATCAGGATGGATATAGCCGAGTTTAAAGCCAATAAGACGTTCATCCTCAATAGCCAATAGACAAAGTAGGCCATTTTTTCTTTCAAGTTTTACTACTGGCAGATTGGCACCATCAAAGACGTGCGCATGTATTTCCTGTAATTGGTTGAGCCACTCAAACGGTACACCTTCAGTTGTCACAATATGCATTTTTTATTTCACCTCTATCGCTTCAATTATAACAAAATTAACATGCCATAGTGATTCCTATTATGTCAGGTCCATAGAATCAATATATGTATTTTATCTGCTTCTAAAGCAATCAGCCTTCCTGTACTAAAATGACTATTTTAACCATTTTTCAATTATGCTATTTTCGTAACAATAGGATTTCAGTATACTTGACATCATCACTCAAAGTAGGAGGAAATCCAATTGACAGCATTTACTAGTTGGTTAACAAATTCAATACGCCCTTATTTTGGACTACATTTCATAGAAGAGCATTGGGACACGCTCCAAATTCGAGAGGATTATTTTATTTACCTTGATGGTGATCTCATTAAAAAAAGAATTTTCATCAATGAGCAAAGCTACCAAGAGGCTGATGTAAATATTTTAACACGCAATCGTGAGGTCATAGCCCCTCAAACGGCTCGTGGAAAAGAAAAGAAATTAAATTACACAAATATTTCCGCAGTAAAAGCAACAGGCGTTGTCTTCTCTGCTAGTCTAGGCAATCAAGGTCATTCATCTTGTTATATCATGGCTCGAAATGCGAAAACCTATTACCAGCTCCCATTAACTGGCTTTGAACATCTAACAACTAAGGCTGACGTCATGGAATGGCTACAGCAATTTCCTTCGAAGCTTCCAACAAACTATTCAGACAAGCTTAAGAAACTTACAAGTATGAAAAGCTTACGTTATAAAGCTGTTCCAGGAGATATTTTTCGTGTAGAGATAGATTTGTTCGTAGATGGCTATGTCCTTGTTATTGGAGATTTGCGTCAAATGCAAAAGGATAATCTATTTGCAGAGGATAGTATTTGGCATGATGTCATGACAATGCCATTATTTATCCGTCCTTATTTGCTTACAACGGCAGAGCGGTCCCCTCATCTCGATGAAATCATATCCGCTCCATTAGCCGCACAAACGCGAATTGTGATGGACGATCATTTTATGCGTGGATGCTATGAAAAGGTTGGGCACAAAGCATTAACTGAATCTGATATTGAATTCCCCATTGGGTATGGCTTAACTCTTGATTATGGCAAGGAGTCTCGATACCGTCTTTCATGGGGCACAGGAACCATTAGTAAGCCAGAGCCTATAACCTCGCTTAAAACTGGTAGCCGTTTTACTAATCATGGTGTTTGTGCAGGTGTTTTTAATGATTGGCTAAAGCCAGAAGAGGGTGATGAATCAAGATCACTGGATCACCCGCAATATCAAAAAGAACGTCAGCAAGTATTAGATGAATTTGGTCTTCCAGCAAACATCACCTATGATGAATTTAATCGACAAACTGGTGGACTTACTCGCAGTGAGTATATCAATTATGTTAATAAAACTTATAACAGCTCTCACAAAAAATAGAAGTCGGCAGTAAAAAGGAGTATATCCCTGATACTCCTTTTTATTTTGTCAGTAGTTGATTTCATCCAATAATTACTTATAATATAAAGATACAAATCAACCCATTACATCATTGAGGTGCATGTTTTTATGTATTTTGGAATTATTCCTCTTATGCTTTTCATTATTTTTCTCATTTCTTATTTGAAAGACCCTAGAAAGATTATTAACGGCCTGCTATTTAATCTTTTTGTCTGTTCTTTTCTTTTATTCTGTGTTCTCGCATCCTTAGCATCTGATCAATATTTATTAAGGATGATTGTAATTATTCCGCTCATCGCTCTAATTATCCTCATTCCCTTTGCAATTTTAGCTTTAATGTTTGGTTTATTTTTAAATGCAAGAGTGTTAATGAAAAGAGAGGGAAAACGTTTGGCTAATTCTTTAACATTACTTGTAGCGCTGGGCATTTTATTATTTATATTACTACTGATTATATATCCAGCAAGCTTATTCTCAATCCACCTCCAACCGATTTTTGGTGGGATATCTCTTATAACATTTTATTTTTTTATTCACTTGTCTAATTTCTTATCAGCCTATTTTCTGTACCAATTCAATCGACCAAAGTTAAATCAGGATTATATCATTGTACTGGGCAGTGGCTTAATTAATGACAAGGTACCACCACTTTTAGCTAGTAGAATTCAGAAGGCCATTGATTTCTATCATAAACAGGCAGCAATTACCTCACCACCAACAATAATCTTTTCTGGTGGACAAGGTTCTGACGAGAGTCTTCCAGAAGCCGAGGCAATGCAAAAATTCGCAATTGGAAAAGGTATTCCTATCGAGCATACATTGCAAGAGAACCAATCTGTTAATACATATGAAAATATGTTATTTTCAAAACGGATAATGGATGATAACAAACAAGATAAGGTCTATAACAGTATTTTTACAACAAATAATTTCCATCTGTTCCGTGCAGGCATCTATGCAAGACTTGCAGGTTTAAACAGTCAGGGCATTGGCTCGAAAACGGCCTTTTATTATTGGCCAAACGCGATGATTCGTGAATATGTTGCCATTGTTGTGATGGGGCGAAAAAGACACATGAAAATCGTCGGGCCTATTCTCGGCATCTCCATCCTATTTTCCTTACTTAGTTTTTTCTTTATATGATTTATATTGTATGGATTCGTGGCACGACTGCATTGAAAGTGCCACGAATCCATTTATTTTTTATTTTTTCACAATACATACTTCTTCATTTGCTGCTCATGAACCATCTTCATATAGCTATATTTACGAGGATAGCGTTCTTTCTGCAGTACCTTATAAAGGACGGATTGACCTTCCTTGTAACAAACCGCATATTCACAATTATCATAAAGTCTACGTGATAATTGTTTTACTATAGAAATGCCTTCCTTTGTGCTCATTCTCCATCCAAACTGAATCATATCCAATTGGTCATATGGATCACGATAGGTATCGAGAACAATACATCTATCTTGTTGGTCCTTATTTGCAAATACTAAAACATCTCCTGTATTAACGGGTTGTTCAAGAAAACGTTCGTGTATATCCTCTATGGGCACTTTAATGTCAAGCACATCCATAATAGCCTGAAAATTCGAATGAGGTATACATTCATCACATGTCTCATCTGGATATTCAACCAATTCCGCAATTGAAGCCATTATCCAAAATTCATATGTCAATTATCATCACTCTATGTAGCTTTTTATTGTTGTAAATTGCTGATTTCTTGTTCAATTCTATGAATAAGATCGTTTAGGTTTGATTGCCATGCATGCCAACTTTTAGACTCGTGCCATAACTCTACAATCTCTCTACTTCCATGCTCATCTGGCACCTCATCTCTAATATCTGTCAAATATCTTATGATAAATGTTAAAGCACCCTCATCAGCTGTCAAAGATTGGACGTCTCCACATTTACTTTCGTCACTAAGAAATTTACCTGTATCGAGATAGGTAATATAGATTTCTGCTAATGCCATAGCGCTAACATCGTAAAAAAAGTCGATGTCCTTAAAGGTATCTCCAAAAAAGCCATCATTTTTCATCGCCTTGACAATGTCAGTTAACGATAAATAATTTGAATTTATTTGATTTTTGATATAGTCCTGTAAAAAGCCAACTACATCTAATCCCTCATCACTTTCCAATGCTTTGTAGCCCCATGCTCCCATATTATTGCTCCTCCCTTAATTTGATGTCTAAAGAAACCGTACTCACGGCTTCAGCCCATCAGAATTGCTCTTTTTTACAAATAAGAGCCAAAATAGAACTTCATCTTTTCTAGCGAAAACCGTCTTGTCCTCTCCAAGTAGCAATTGACATAAGATCTTTTATTCGTCCACGCTACTTGCGATAACCATCCTTAAATACTAGTAAATCTGCATAACCCCAGATTTCCATAACAACCCGTTCATATTGATTGGACTTGAAAACATACTTCCAGTGCTTCTCAAGCTGTCTAGCTGCATCCGTATCTTGACAAGATTCTACTACCTCTATCATCTGTTTTAAAATAGCTATATCTTCCTCACATACTGCAAACGTCTCTTGCTCTTTCGCTAAACATTCTAAGTCGAGCAAGCAATACAGCAGCCAAATTAGGCGAACACCGTCCCATTTGATTCGTTCAAAATTTAGCACATTCAAATCTTCATTAATATATGCTTTATTAGACATTACTTTATGTTCATTATATAACCACATGCACTATAGGATACCAATTCTACAGGTCACTCATCATGTTGGCCGCTATCTATTACATTTGGTTTGCCCTCTTTGATTAACCCATCCATTGTAGTAATTTCTCTAGCTCATTCTTAATTGGTGCCGCCGCTTGATTCACACTCTGTGCTAACTTTTTGGAATTGCCAAATAGTTGATATAAAACAAATTCACGCTGGTGGTCTTCTTTATTTTCTAGCTCTTGTATAAGTGCCGAAAGTAGTTCCTGTTCCTTTATTTCAATGCCCTTAAGTGGCTTAACGGATTCATTTGCTCCAAGTAGAATAGCTACAAACACAGGCATGAGCTCAACTGATAGGGCATGTGCTTCTACAAAAGCCTCTGCATAATAATTCTGCACAGACTGATGCTCTGTATCAACAATTGCCATATAGCTTTGAACGAGAGGGAAATAGGCATTACTGTATAACCCTAAACCAAAGACCGCATAGGTTCCAGGCATAGCTGATTTTTCACTAGGCTCTACATCCTGATACCATGCAAACTCCTTTATAGCTAACTGTGTATAGTTCGCCAGCAATGGATAAAGGCTAGGATACACAAGACAATTTGCAAAAAACTGATGCAGCTTTGATTTAGCTAACTTCTTTATAGGAAGAAAATTTTTCACTTTGGTTTTTAAGGTCAGCTTATAGCTCTTTGGGAAGCCTTCCTGCAAAAGGTCTATTATGTAATAGAGTGCTTCATGATAAGCCGTTTCCTCCTCTGACATTATCCGTATATCAATTGTTTGAAAAATATCATTTGCTTGTCCTTGAAAAATATCACTCTTTCGTGTACTTTCAAAACGTCCGCTCCCCTGCTGTAAATAATCCGCTGCTTGTTGAGAGCCGAGCTGTTTAGCAAGTTCAAGGTATTGCAAACGAGTAGCAGGTTCTTTTTGACCGATTTTCAACGCAACATACAGAAAGAAATCTAGTTTTTCCTGCTCAACCTGCTGGGGAGTGTCCTCGTTTTTCAGCCTCCATTCATTTATATAATCTCCAGTTGGTACAAAATACTGCTGTAAAAAAAGCTTTTCTGCCCAATGTTTAAACGCTCTACTATAATGATAGATCCACTGGTCTAAACGCTTCTTATTGGCATGATGCTTTTCTTGTAGTCGACAAATAAGTGGTTCGATATCATCTGCTGTTTGGTGAAAAAAATAAGGATTCACCAAATGCCGCGCAAAGAAAAATTCATCATTGTCACTTGGGCGTACAGGTAACTCAGCCATAACCTTTGTTTGAATAAATGTTGCTAGCTCCTGTTTCATTAGCTGTAGCTTGCGGTCATTAAGCAGCTCCTTTTGATAACATAACACGGTCTTATCATGCTCAAATTCGAGTACCACCTGAAAAGAATAATCAAAAAATCGAGAACCATATTGCTCTGATTGAAACATCGTCTCTATTTTTGTACATAAAGCGAAAAAAAGCTCCTCAACATGATTAATTTCTGTAAATTCCTGTATGTATGGACCTACTTCCACCTTATAGGCACTATCACTCCAACTAAATGGCTCATATACATCAATATAAATGGAACCGTAATGGTTTTTTTCTTTTTTCCATGAAACTTTTAGATAGTTAAATACGCCTGCTTGGAGTAGACTCCAATCTTTAAGCGAGCTTATTCTTTTACTTTCTTGCTGATAAACGGCAGTTAGTTTTTCCCATACATCCGTTAGAAAATGCTCTACATTCTGCTTCAAATCACACAATCTCCCTTCCATACTTAGAGAAAAATCTCTCGCTAAAAACCATAATTTTAGCGAGAGACTGATCTTATCCGATTGTTTTCACAACCGCTCCTTCTTGATTTTTAATATGCGTTTTCAAAATTTGAAAGCTGACACCAGCTAAAGAAGTTAATTCAAATTGACTTTCTTGCGGCACTAGCTTTTGACTTAGCTCGTCAACCGCCGCCCTGTTCAATGTAATCGTAATTTCTTGTCCATCCTCATGATAGCCTACTTGATCAGCCGCTTTAAACATAATCGTTATATTTTGACCAACTAAGCTAAGACTTCTGCCTTTTAAAATTCGCCCACGCAGTAATTTACTTATGACATCTGCTTGCTTAGCCCCTAGCTGGATGATATGTGATTGTTTGTTAAAACCCATTTCCTCCACTTCCCATGCCAGTTGACCTACAAAAAGAAAGCCAGTATTGGAGCCCTCTTTTTCCATTCCCTGTTCAACGGCCTCTGCAATTTGAGCATTTTGTAGTAAAGAAGCTCGCGTTAAATCAGTGATATAGTTTGGTATTTGTTGGATGCCCGCCTGTAGCATACTCAGTGTATTCCACGTCTGCATCGCTTCTAGCTCATCCTCTGTAATGCCAACCATTTGGAGAAACGCCATCTTGCCATTTGGCGTAACAATTTCAGCCAGCTCAGGATCTTGCGTAAAGGCCAGCGCGGTTAATTGTGTATCTGTATCAAGACAAATGGGACCATTTGCATCCAAATAATCTCCTGTTCTAAAAACATTGCCACTATTAAAAACATATCTACCCATATTTTGTAGTAAATTTAAGGCCCAAGCAGGTGGCTCCTCCTCGTTCTCGTTACGCACCAATCGAAATGTCAATTCAAATCCATACCCGCTGTATTCCTCATTTTCAAATTCTTTTTCATATAATTCCGAGAAACCATATGTAACAAAATGCCAATGTGGAATCGGTTTTTCACTTTTATAGGCACTTATCCCATCCAAAGGATCCTGTCCACCTAGTGAATAAGGAATCAATGTTCCGTAATGCATTGGCTCCTGCTCACCGTACACCTGTACTAGTACTTGATCAATCGCATCCCAACCAACCGCTGTAACTTCTTCACTCATCTACGCATCCTCCTCGATGTTGTTTCACTTTAAAAACATACTAATCTAGTATTCCTATGATACCAATTTTATGGTAGCTCTTTAACAGGAATAGGACTCATTTTCAGCTTTCCAGCATCTAGGTTTATTTTCATTCCGAACGAGGTAAATATTACTAATAAATTACGCCCTAGCGTAATTGCGTCCGGATTTTTTTCGAGCTCGCTCGAAAAGCTCCTCTTCAAAATCCGTGACATCCGCCAGGGGCTTTGGGCCAACAGATGTTTTTTGTGCGAAAGCGTAGTGCTAACGCAGCGGCAGCAACACGATGTTGGTCACTCAGGCGTTTTTACCAGGATGTGAAGATTTTTAGCCTGAGTTCCTCTATTTCAGCGACCATTTGTACGCTCACTGAATAGGAAAAAACCGCATTCATCTCGCCACTAGAGGTCGGAATATTTTGCTGAATCAAGATAAAAAAACTCAGGCAAATCATCAAGTTCTGTGATTGCCTGAGTGAGGAATTTAATTTTATGGTTTGCTTGAATAGCTCTCTTCAAAATTCGTGACATCCGCTAGGGGCGGGTGTTTGTATGCCTGTTGAATCAAAAGAATTAACAAGACTACGCACTCGTAATTATTTCTCTTTAGCCATACAACATAGCTGGCGTTCGCACATTATGTAAATAGTCTGCAATCTTTCCAGCATATACCTTTTCTAAATATGGTAATTGAGCAATACAGTGTGGCGTCATTAAAGCTGGGTTTTGATAAATCTTTAAACCTCCGACCTTTAATAACATTGCTACAAACTGTGAGCAAAAATAAGCACGCTCTCTGCGAACCTCTTTTTGCATCATCACCCCAAAAAGTCCAATAAAGTTATATTTATAGCGATCTCGATTCCAATACATATAACGGACAATTTTCATCATTTCTAAGTATTGATAATGCGAAACTCTGCAACGATAGATGACACAATCTGCTGTCTCAAATAGTCCTCTTTCTGCATTTTCCCGCAAAAAACCACCACTTAATGGATTATTTAGCTGCCTTCGCCCAAAGCTGTACATATCAAAAAGCTCTTCATCAAACGCTATGGATGCATGATTCATTTCTTTCCCAGTATACATCCCGATCGCCTTCGATAATAATGTACCTGTTTTTGTTAGTACTATGTAAATGGTGTATGACATTTCCTCACCTACTTCAATATTCTTTACTACTACCAATACGTTTTAAATCTTCAAATGGTTTCGTTAATTTCCTTATATTATAAGTATAAAAAGGTAATCTTAAATTTTTCCTTAGTAGAATCTGAAGAATTTCTTAATTTTTAGCATGATTTACTCGTCAAGCGAATAGGCTAGCTATAACTACTAAATCTTTACCTTAATAGATTTTATTTTTATTTATATGAATTTTGTTATGAGCTTATGTGGGGTACATATGGTATTCAGAATATTTTTTACTCGAATACAATAAAAAATCACTCATTATTTTTGAATGAGTGACCTTCTATTTAAAACTCCTTATCTACATCCTCTTTGAATGAATTCGATAAATTTGCAAGCTCTTTATCAAGATGCTGTTCTAATTTGACATAAACAAAGCCCCCGTCCCTAAATGAGAGACGAGAGCTATAGAAAAATAGTCTAGGTGTATCTATCAAGAATGTCAACATCTTTCTGCATAAAAGTTAAGCGATTGTATTCTCAATGACAATGCCTGCAGAAACAAGATTGACAGTATTAGCAATCGTATCGCCTACTGGACAATGCGCTTCAATAATTTTTTTAAATTCTTCTACCTTCTCTTCCGATGCACTTGTTTCAATATGGAAAGTATATCGAATCGTTAAAAATCCAGGTCTTACATCAGATTTTCCTAAAAAACCATCTATATCAAGGTCTCCCTCTAATTCAACCCAAAAATTTTTTAGGTCTATGTTCAATTTATTTGCGTAAATTCTTGCGACTATTGATTGACACGCACCTAATGCAGAAAGAACAAGTTCTACAGGATTTGCACCTTGGTCATCTCCACCTAACTCTTTTGGTTCATCTATTATAATTTTATGTCCTCTTACATTGGCCTCTACCAATACTTTATCTTTTAAATATGTACTGGCCTTAAATGTTGTTACTGTCATCTTATCTCTCTCCTTTTAATCCTTATTAAATTTATAAGAATACATTTATTTTATCCTACTTGTAACTCCCTCTTTAGTCAACACTTTTTTCAAAAAATTAATAATTTTCAATTCCTTTATGTATACAAAAATGACGAAGCAACTCTATGGTCACTTCATCATATGCACTACTTTAAGAATACTATAGCTGACTACAATAAGTTGCAGCCGAACTAATCAATCATTATGCTACTCTTTTTGTTTGGTATATTGCTCTTGATTAGAATTCTTACTTTGCTCTTTTGTAAGATTATTCTCCTCACGTACATCTAAATCATCAGGACTCAAATCTTCTGTAAATTCCTCTTGATTTAATGCTCTTTTTTCTTGCTTTTTGTCAGTCAAAATAATCACCTCCAATCTATAATTTTTCCCTTTTGAAGTAATTTATACTTGTTCGAATTGTAATAGTTGGGGGATTAACATAAAAGTTTTATGTAGTTCATAGGAAGGAGTTGAAAAGCCTACAAGCATTAATTAAAATAAACAAAATTTAATAAACTAGGGAATCCCAATCTAAAATTTCTGTATAAATATACTTCCATCTGATTGTATTTCAGCATAAAATACTTCTTCAATATCATTTATATTAGCTTTTTTTAATTCATTATTTAACCAATCTATACTTTTGCCAACTTCTAATAAATTTCTCAATAATAACTTTCCATCTGTAATGATTTCTATAGGTATAAAAACTGGAGTTGTAGGATAAATTTTAAAATCTCTTTTTTGTACCTCTTGAAACGCTGGTTTTTTGAGAATGCTAAGTGTACCATTTGGTTCTAAAATAGCATAATCTATTTCTGCCATTGAAAAAATTTGATATTGTCTAGTCATCATTGTTAAGTCATCAATATTAATACCTGTTCTTTTTAATGCTTTTCTGTCTATCTTTCCATGCTTTATGACAATTGTAGGCTGACCATCTAGGATTACTCTAATTTTCCCTGATTTAAGACTGATAAAACCAATAATTGTAGTGAGTAAACACCAAATTACAAGACTGAGTAAATCTTTTAAATAATCTTTCGTACTAAGAACAATCATGTTTGCAGCAATGGAGCCTATTGTTATTCCTGTAACATAATTAAAAAAAGTCAGCTGACTTAATTGTTTTTTACCTAAAAAACGAGTCAAGGTTAGAAGAACAAAAAAAGTTATAATGGTTTCAATAGCTATTTGTAGGTAGCTTACATCTTTCATTTTTTCACTCCTATCTATTTCATAGGATGCTTAAAATAATGAATAAAATACGCAAAAAATCCAAGTACTCGAATCTAATATCTTTTATAGATTGTCATTTGCTAATTCTGTTCAAACTCGTTAATGTAATTTATAATAGTTAAAAATGTACATAGATTGGAGTTGATTTACATGATGTTTTCTCCATTATTTGAACAGGATGTACCAACAATTCTTCTTCCTTAACGGTAGAGGAGTTTTTCTCCGTTAAGGACATAGATTTCTATAAAAAACGGAGGAAAAAACATGAATAATAAAATAATAGGTGCCCTTTTTTTATCGCTCGCAGCCAGTATTTGGGGGGCAATGTATGTTGTCGTAAAAGTAGTCGTAGAGGTTGTTCCACCCTTGGAACTTGTATGGATTCGTTATGTGATTGCTGTAATCACACTTGCTACTATTGGTATCTGTATGAAGCAATCATGGTCTATAGCTAAAAGAGATTGGCTAATGATTTTCCTTGTTGGTCTGATCGGTAATACAATCTCGATTGTCACACAGGAAATGGGTACAATGCTTTCTACTGCTCAAATGGGTGCTATTATTACGTCGACTACGCCTGCTTTTATGGTCCTGTTTGCACGCTTTATTTTGAGAGAAAAAATTACATTAAAAAAATGTCTTTCCATTGTTCTAGCGACGATCGGTGTTGCCATTATTGTTGGGAATGGACAAATTGATGTTAGCCAGCAATTAGGCGGCTTTTACTTATTAGTTGCTGCGTTGACTTGGGCATTTATGTCCGTGTTAGTGAAGAAAATTCCCCAGCAATATTCGCAGATTGTTATTACCACTTATACATCTATGGTGGCTGTGTGTTTACTGACGCCCATTGTTCTTCCTAGAATAAAGTATTTAGATGTATCGAGTGTTTTGCAGCCAACTATTTCAGGCGGATTAATTTATTTAGGTATTGTTTCTACAGCTGGCGGTTTTTTATTGTGGAACAAAGGGCTTCAATTAATGAATGCTTCCAGTGGAGGATTATTCTTTTTCTTCCAACCAGTCGTCGGAACCTTTTTAGGCTGGCTACTGTTAAATGAAACAATTGGACTTTCTTTTTGGCTCGGTACAATGTTAATTTTTAGTGGTGTTTTTCTAGTGATTAAAGACGAATAATAAGAAAATAACCTATATAAAGGATATTGAAAAGGCAGATAACATAATCTCTGCCTTTTCAAATTCACCAACTCATATTGTCTAGAATTCAATGTGAATATCTTCATTCTTTTATTTTTCCTACCACTCCTCCCTTTTATCTCTTTCATAAAAAAATACAATTCTATTTCATTCGAGGGAGAGTATAATTAAAGTTAAAACTCAACTATAGGGAGGATTTTTATGTTCCAAACAGTCGATCATTTTTTGCAATCTTGGGAGTTTGAAGCCAGTGCCACACACAAATTACTAAATAACCTAACAGATGAATCACTTCAACAGGAAATTACTTCACAAAATTGGACATTAGGTCGAATTGCTTGGCATATTGTTACCGCTATTCGTGTTATTACTTCCAATACACATTTAATGTTTGAAGCACCAGCCAAAGATTTTCCTGTTCCAACCTCGGCTCAATTTATTGCAGACAGCTATCAACAAGCAAGCAATGCACTTGTGCTGGCGCTAAAATCACAATGGACTGACCGTACAATGGAGGAATGTATTGAATTCATTGGTCAACAAATGCCAAATGGGTCACTATTACTGTTTTTACTTCAACATCAAAGCCACCATCGAGGGCAATTAACTGTTCTTATGCGACAGGCAGGATTAACTGTTCCAGGTATTTATGGTCCAGCAAAAGAGGAATGGGCAAAGTTTGGCATGGAAGCCCCGCAAATGTAGTACTGAACAAATCCTCAAATACCCAAAATTATTGAATCTATTTTGATTGACTTTATTCAAAATAGATTCTTTTTTTGTCTCCTTGTAAAAAAATTTTTCCTTCACGAATCTCACTCTGTAATGCTCATAATATATATTGGGAAATTAATGGCTCAAAAAAATTAGGACCATAATTTTTTCTTCTATCCGTACAATACTTTTCTTGGCTTATAATCCTCACTTTTTTTGTCTAAACTAAAAACGTATCACATAGCATGAGTACCTCAAAAAATGGGATGAATACATGAAAAAAATTATTTTACTCTCAAGTTTAGTTGCTACATTACTGCTTTCTGGCTGTTGGGATGTTTCTGAGCCTCAAAGAATGTACTATGTTCTCGGCATTGGTATTGATTTTAAAGATGATCAATATGAAATCTATATGCAATTAATTAACTTCGCCAGTGTTGCCAAGTCAGAGAATCCTGCTCCTCAAGGTGTACAGGCAGAAATTGGTCGTGCAAAAGGGAAAACGATGGAAGAAGCATTTTTTAGCTTATATCGTTCCATTGACCAAAAAGTCTTCTGGGGACATATGTCTTATATTCTTTTCTCTGAAGATGCCATGAAAAGCGAAAATGCCATTTCTATTATTGACAGCTTTTTACGGCATAGGGAGACAAGATATCAAATATTGACCTACGTTACCAAAGAGCCTATTGAGGAAATTCTTTTAATTACACCAATATTTAATAAATCTCTCACGGCTTCCAAATTAAGTAATCCGCTATATACAAATGAACTAGAAACAATGATAGAGCCTGTTGATTTACGGACACTAGTGATCAATTTAAATGAACCTAGCCATGAAATAAGTATTCCCTTTGTTTCAATCAATAGAAATTGGAATACGACAAATGGACCATCTATGGAAACTGCCTTTACCGGTGTTGGGGTACTTTCAAAAGATGGATTTAAAGGCTTTCTTTATGGAAATGCTGCAAGAGGGCTTCAATGGATGCAGGATAAAAAAAATCGAGGAGATGTAACATTTCAATTAGACGATGATGAAGGAGATTACCTAACAGTAGATTTAGACAAAATAGATCTTAACGTAAAACCAATTGTTAAAAATAATCAAGTAACTTTTGAGGTAGATGTGAAATTTAATGCTACTGTAAATGGCTTTAAAACAAAAGTTTCTGGAAATGAAATTCGAAAAAAAATTATACAGCATGTTAAAAAAGAAATTTTAACAACCTATCGAGAGGGTTTAAAGCAGGATATAGACATTTTCCGTTTATCTGAAAAACTATATCGTAAAAACGTTAAAGCGTGGAAAAAATATGAGAGCAATGGGAAAATACCTTTAACTGAAGACTCTATTAGTAAGCTCACTATTTTCGTCAATAAAGTAAATCCGGGTCGAAAAACATTTGATGAAACAATTAAAGAATAGCTAAAAAGGTCGGGTACTTATTTACATGTAGGTACTCGACTTTATATTCATTTGATTCATTTTTAATGTTTCTACTATTATTTATTTTATTCTATTCGTCAGGCAATTCACTAGATAAAAAAAGCTATTAAACATATTAATAGTAATGTAAAGCAAATTAGCTTTGCACCTCCCGATTTGTTGGCTTGGGTCACTCTGGTCAAGTGACCCTTTTATCGTTTAAACTTCTAAGCTAACTCTTGCTCTACATAGACTCAGTCAACTGCCACTTTGGTTGTTCAACTGTCCGTGAAAACATGTTTACTTTAGCACTCAAAACCTTTAAAAAATGTACTTTATAAATATCCCTCGCTTCATTTTGAATATGAATTAATTTGATTTTCAAATTCTAAATCTAAACAAATCTTTCTATATCCAAAAGTGTGTGCTGTAGCCCATTCTTGTTCGCTGACTATATCCAATGGGCTAACCTAAATCCAAAGAAATTTGTATTTATTTAATTGCTTGGTCGCTTTTTGGTCACCCGAAGTCGCCTATTTTTGAATCAAGATTTAAGACCACCAAAAAAAATCAAGGGCATTGAAAAAGTCGATTTGCCACAAAAATGTGATGCAAATCGACTTTTTTAAGTTTTCAAATCTAACAAAAGACAAATTTCTAATATAAAAAGTGAATTTCTTTAGTTTTTCAGTGCCCTTAAAAAATCCAGAGTGGTCTTTTATGGATTACTAACTCGGCACCTCGTTAGTAACGGCGACGCTTATTAAACAATTGCGCCCTATTGTTGAAGACCACAAATATTAAAAGTGGTGACTGCATACATACATTGTAATGACGTAAACTATACTATAAAAAGCACAAAAAAGTTTGACTCTTCCATAGGAATTGGATAATTTCGGAATGCTAGGTATGAATTAATAAGAAAAAAGGAGAGATACGATGTTCGATCAAGTTGCGTATTTTATTTTTAGAGCCCTGTTAATTCTAACGGTTTTGGTTGTTGTAGTTGGAATCCCTCTTGGGGATACACTGATTAGAAAAAAATAAGATTGTATCTAAAGGATGCACTTGAGAAAATTATGGTTGCTCTAGATGTAAAGAATTTAGGTGACTTGCTACAGCGTATAGATGAAAAAACAGATAACTAAAAAGGTTATCTGTTTTTTCATATGTACTTTTCACTCTCAATTTCCTAAAATGGAAATATAAAGGGAGATATGGGCTAATAATATACATAGGAACTTGCAAGCATTTTTACATACTGCTTGCAGCGAAGATAAAAAACCGATATCTGTAAATAATACAATTGAATATCCAAATACAAAAGACAAAACGATAGAATATTCAAAATTAAGCAAAATGACATGGAAGAGGAAATAGATTTAGCTAAAAGTTCCATAATGACTGCTATAGGGTATGGAGCATTTAAGAGGAAGTTTAACAAAGTAAGTCACTAAATCAGGAGATTGTATATGAGGTTTGCTAAAGGGCTAATAGGATTAATATTTATTACGGTTGGACTTATGTTGATAGTTATAACTATTGACGATTCTTTGTTATTCAAAAATATACTTTTAAAAATTTTAGGGACGTTTTGTATTTTTATTGGTGCAGATATATTACATAGGCAATTCCATCCTAATAAATACAAAAAAGATGACCAACTCGGCTAAGTTAGATTTGTTGTCATCTTTTCCCCTATTTACTTCTATGTTGCTGATTCATACAACTTAATTAAACGATCAGTGGTCATTGTTCCATTCTGCAAATCCCATAAGTAAGTGTTTTGATATAACCAATTTTGAATTAGTCTCGGTACTCCTTATATACTATTAACACTCCACATTATTTTCTGGAAGCTCATCTTCTTTGGGAGCTCTGACAAATTCTATAAATCGTTTTTCAGACGCACCAAATTCTTTATAATTTACTTGTGCTTGGTGTAAAGAAACATTATTGGGACCAATCACTTTATCTGGCATGTCTTGTGCCACTGCATCATATTGCCAATAACAAACTTCACAAATATCAAAGTCACTCTCAACTGTGAAATATCCACAAGACGGACATTTTTTTATTGTCATTTTTATCACCTTTTCTATTTTGGAGCGTATAGTTCAATCTGTTTTAACCAATACATAATTTTATCCTCTGTTTTAAAGTAAGTTGATATTCCTCCATACTTATTAATAATTCCAAACTCCACTTAATGCATACGCTATTTCCTCAAGCTCAAATTCATCTCGCTCTAAATGCACTTTTTTTGTTTTTAGCATTGCATAGTGACATCCAGCTCTCCTGTGAATAAGAGCATTAGCTTGCTAATATATTAGAACGAACATTCCTATTTCTGCAAGAAAATCATTAGATATTTTTACTGTTTTTTGTATTTTATTACCGTTCTATCTACCTTGCTTTGTTATTGTTTGTTTTTCAAACTATATGATATAATGCCTTTACTGACTAACCTAAATAGGTCACTTGAAGCTGTAGCGCTACCGTACGCTATAGCTTTTTTTGATGATTACACATTTGTTCTTTATATTACGAAACTTTTCCAATAGCACTATCGTATATCAATTGAAACGATTATTTTGAGGAGCGTTATTATATGGAACAAAAAATACAAGCATTAATTGCTGCAACAAAAGAAAAATTCGGATTAACTAATTATTATTTACATACCTCTTCATTTCATAGAAGCTTAGACATATTTGAAGATACAACCTATATATTCACTACAGAATGGCTTCCTTCTCATGCTAAAAAGACAGAAGAGAATGATTTAAATCCACCAGGAACTGCAATTATTGACATAGATGTGCATACTGGTCAACTTAAAAGCATCTTATTTGTAGATAACGAGTCTTTTGCTGAAAAAAACATAATTGTCAGCACTTCCACAAACGATATTATTCAATGGGTTGAGGAAGAAACAGGACTTACCTATAACGAGCAGTTTCAGTTAATAGAAGAGGAAAGTGGAAGATTATTTTTTAAAGAATGTTTTATGGGTATCCCGGTTTCCCCATCCGGCTTTATTGAAATTAAATATAATCAGGATGGTCAGCTGACACTTTTTTCAGCCATAGGTCAATTTCCTCCTAAAGAAAAATTTAAACAAGATGTTCCTGCATTATCCTTAGAAAAGGTTGCAGATTTGCAAAAAAAACAAATAAAGCTTATCGAGTTCCCCTTAGAGAAGCAGAAGCAAATTCTTCCCTTTTATGGCTTTGAGGAAATTTATGTAACGAATGATTTAACAAGGACAATCCCCTATGAATTTTTTGTAGATGACAAAATACAATTGCCAATCGATAAAATTATTTATTGGGATTCACCAATTAAGCAATCATTCGAAAAAACATCCCTTACCGTTGACAATGATGTCACTTTAGAACAAGTTATATCTAGGGAATGTCATCCGAATTTATTACCAATTACAAATCTTGAAAAAGAACAGTGTATAAGCACCGTTTCCGATTTTTTACGTCAAGAATATCCGAATGATACTGGGAAGTGGTTACTGACAACCCTTTATCGTCAGGATAACTATATTTATGCAACTTTAAAATATAATGAGCATTCCAATTTTATTTTCAAACGAAAGCTACTTGTTATCATTGATGCGGAAAATTTACAAGCAATCAATAGTATGGATAGTCAATTTATGTTAAAGACATTTGAAGCTTATACTACCGCTGAAAAAGGAACAATCACCGAAAATCAAGCATTTGATAAATTGCAAGATCATCTTGAGCTTACACCTGTATATGTCTACGATAAACAATTAGCACAATATATTTTGTGTGGGAAATTAGATTGTGCATTTGCAGTCAACGCTACGAATGGCAAACTTGTAAAATTAGATGATTTATAAGAATCCTTTATATAGATAGGTGACCCCTTCCCCCTGTTGTTTTGTTTAGAGTGATTTTATAGTCACTCTTTTTTTCACTAAGGTACACTTCCTTTTGATCTTCTCACTCTATTTACGAACATTTGTTCTTGTGTTAGAATACTAAAAAAGGAGGTCATTTTTATGCAAACTATAAACACCATTGAATTAGTACATTTCTCAGAAGATTATGTAGATGTTTTACATGACTTTGATCTTCCAGAAGAGCAATCTCAATTTACGGCCCTTCCTAAAGAGATTTCTATAGAAATGGTTGGACAGTACCCAATTGTTATTTTAAGTGACAATGTACCAGTTGGATTTTTTGTTCTTCATGCAACAGAGAGAGTGAAAGAATACTCTAGCAATCCAAATGCTATGCTACTTACGGCATTATCTATTGACCATAAGCAACAAGGAAATGGGTACGCTAAAAAGGGCATGCTGGCACTGTCAGACTTTATTAAAAGAGAATTTAAGGAATGCAACGAGGTCGCTTTAGTGGTGAACCATAAAAATATTCCTGCTCAAAACCTGTATTTAAAAGTAGGCTTTGTTGATCATGGGGAAAGAAGAATGGGGCCTATTGGTGAGCAAATTGTTATGAATTTACACATTTAGCTATTATCGAATTTAAATTAATCACTTGTGGATTTCCTGGCGATTTATGTGATTCCTCAAGGTTTGTTAACTAATTTTACAAAATCACTCATTATGTAAGCTCAAATGAGTGATTTTGTAATTGCTGCAACAATAGTTCTTCAACTTGTGTTTTTAACGCTTGGTTGGCGTAGCGTAGCACTTCATCGTTTCCTGCTGTGGCAATTTGCACATCACTAAAATATTCATCGATGCGATGCCACCCCACTACTCGTATTTGCTGCTGAGCTAGTTGACGTTTTAGCTGGAAATAATCCTTTCGTAAATTCTTTAACAAGGCATCCATTAAAGGTAAAAAAACAAGCTTCATTTTAAAGTACTCTGCCCGTTTGTAATCCTGCTGCAATGATTTTACAGCTAAATCCAATAAAATATATTGATGCAGTAAACTTCGTTGTTCACCGTTAATCATTATAATCATCTTCTAGATGTGCGGCATAAATTTTACGTAAAGGGATATGCTTTGTGTTTGTAATTGTTTCTAATAATAGCTCTTGATTCTCCTCATCAATGGCTTGAATGACCCCACTCCACTGCAAATAGTTAGCGTTCTCCCATACAGTTAACATAATATTTTTATTTTCCATTAAAGCACGCTCTATGCTTTGTTGTAATTCTTCCAGCTCCCATTCAGCAAGTTCACGTGGCAACTCAACATAGCTCTCTTGTTTCCATTCTTTCAGAAGCTTCAGATGCTCTGGTAACATCATCGCCGTCCATTTAATATTTCCTCTATCTCGTATCATCTCATTCACTCCTTATGCTAAATGCCCACCTACTAAACGATTTCGTGTGATAGCTGTACCCGCCTTTGTATAAGAAGCTGCCCTTAATAAGGCTATTGCTCCATATTTTCTGCGGATTGCATCCATAACATGACCAATGATCTGTCGCTGCTCCTTATGTGCATCAAATAAGTCCAATTGGATACTGCGTTCCGGTTCCAAATTCGTTATTCTAACAGACAATTGACGTGCTGGTTCACCCGCAAAATACTCATCCAGTAATTCAAGACAAGTTTGATACATGACAAGCGTTTCACTTGTTGGTACCTCAATCGTTCGAGAGCGATGAAACCCTTTTGTCATCGCATTACGGCTATAGGAAAGCCCTAAGCTGATTGTGCGGCCAACATATCCTGCTTCACGCGTTCGCCGCATTACATCTTCACACATTTCCAGTAGCACAACCGCAATCTCTTTTCGGGTATGATAATCTCTCATTAACATTTGTCCTTTCCCAAAGCTTAACGCTGCATTCGTTACTAAAGGCTCTCCTAACGAGGAAAGATCAATTCCCCATGCATGGTAATATAATTGATTGCCCATAATACCAAAACGTTTTTCTAATTCCTTTAAATCTGCGTTTGCTAGCCCTCCAACTGTTTGTATACCCATTGCATGTAAGCTCCGTTCCATCTGTTTGCCAATACCCCACATTTCGGACAATGGTCGTACTGGCCAAAGCTTTTTTGGAACATCTTCATAGCTCCACTTAGCAAAGCCAGATTTTTTAGCCTCTAAATCTAATGCTAATTTAGCCATTAGCATATTGGGTCCCATACCGATTGCGGAGGGGATGCGAAATTGCTCGTAAATCGCTTGTTGAATCGTTTTAGCTGCTTGCTCAGGAGAGCCCCAAAGCTTTTCTGTACCTGTTAAATCTACAAAGCTTTCATCGACACTATAGACATGAATCGCCTCAGCAGGGACATACTTAGCTATAAGTCGAGTAATCTCCATTGACATTTCTAGAAAAAATGACATTTTCGGTTCAAAAAGCTTAATATCTGGATGCTTAGGAATCTCATAACGCCTATTTCCTGTTTTGATTTTAAATTTTTCCTTCATCATTGGTGAAGCTGCAAGTACGATACTACCTGGCTGTTCAAAATTACCTATAACGGCAATAGGAACTTTCAAAACATCTAAACCCTCTAGCACGGCAATACAGCTAGCATAAAAACATTTCATATCAATACAAAAAATGTCCCTATGTGGTAGAGCGTCATAATTCATATAACCTCACGCTTTCCACGTGCAGCGGGCATTATCGCTAGAACATTGTTAATCATAAATGTGCGTTTTGCTCGCCTTGTAAAGCAGAATGCTGTAAATGAATCACCAGCAAGCTTGATGATCTTTATACGCCTTTTCGTAATGGCACCAGACTGGGATATATACATCATGCTGACTATTTGTTGACGTTGCATTGCCTTTATTAACTGTTCTTTCACCTTTACTTTCCTCCCCAAAAATCAAGTGAGTCTAACAAAGCTGCCCCTGACACAGAACGAATGTTTGTGTTTTTATTATACGCACACACGTTCTTAATTAGAAGTGGTAATTTTAGCTAATTTGGACTTTAACATGGAAACTAAACATAGGCTTTTGTTTAAGCCTAAAATGACTTTGTACATATGCTTATGATGAGTGTTTCATTTTGATTTAGAAGGGATGTCATTATTAGCTCAACAATTGATTATACGTCACCATCCACACAGTTCACTTTTGACGTCAATAAAAGTACGCTGTTTAAAAAAGATAATCGAAATTATATAAATGTTCTTGGAATAGAACAATTAAATACATTGGAAAATGTGTCCTTGCTTGATATTTTTCTAAGTAGGGACAATGTAATTGAACCACATTATCATCAAAATGCAGGAGAGCTTGTATATTGTATTGCTGGTGCTGCTATCGTATCCATACTTAATCCTTTTACTAAGAAGCTTCAAAACTATCCTATAAAACCGGGCCAAGTTGCAAATGTACCTCAAGGCTGGTGGCATTATGAGGTAGCTACTGAGGATGACACGCATCTACTAGCTATTTTTGATGCCCCGACTCCTGAGGTTATTTTAGGTTCAGATATATTGAGATTTACACCTTCCAATATTATGGCTCACACTTATTGCTTAGATGAAAATCTGTGGAAAAAAGCAATAGCACCAGTTGTACCATCGACATATATTGGACCAGCCAAAGACTGTAATCGTGTAAAATCAACTTCTGATAAACCAAAAGATTCTCATCATCGTAAACACAAGTATCAGTATCCACAGTACACAAATCCGTATTCATGCCCGCACCGCAGCCCATATATGTATCCATATGGCCCCTATTACTAATTAATAGGCAGCAGCACTCAACGTTGATCAACTTTTATCGCATAAAAATAGATAAAAGGGAAACCATATATAGTAAAGTCATCGCTTTGTTTTTACTAAATGAGGTGTAAAGAATGGAATTATTTCCACTGATCCATACAAATTTTTGGGATGCTGTGATAGCCGTTCCAGCCGTTTTACTTATTACACAGCTAATTAAGGTATTTATGCATGTTCAGCCTAAATATGTTCCAGTAATTGCCCTTGCTATTGGCTTGATTATTTCTATCTTTATAAGCCATCGACATAGCCTTCTTGCCGGTGTATTTATGGGCTTTTTTTATGGGTATGCAGCAATTGGAAACTTTGCCGCATTGAAAACAACCATTAATAGCTATAAAAATAAGAAGAAAAATAACCTTTTAATGTAAAAAATGATTAAAATTCCAATTTAAAACACATCCTACTTTTAAATAAATACAATGAGAATTAGGAAGTGTAATTATGGAATTGGTAAATAATAATTTAGAGTCATTACGTTTTAAGGAAATTTTTCAGATTTGGACACAGCTTGGCGTTAATAATAGCTATATAGCGTCCAATCATGCATTTTTTAAGCATGCTACCGATAAAAATCTGAAGGTGATTATCGTAGAATTTATTCAATGTTTAAAAGAGGAAAATAAGCAATTACAAACCTTATTAAAGGACAATGGCGTGCTTACCCCTTCTGCATCCATTGACTATAAAAAGTTAAAAATGGGAGATATACGTGGGAAAACTGCTATCAATGATACCGAAATCAGTGCCATCCTATCGATGAATATTGCTTCCTCTGTTATTTCAGTTAGCCAATCTTTTGAAAAAGCTGTAAAAAAGAAATATGTGTCAAAGTATGGTGAGCTTCATATGAGATATGCCATACTGGGTGCAAAGCTCATACAGTTAAGTAAGGACAAAGGCTGGTTACTAGCTCCAGCTACAAATAGATAAAACAAGCTCTCGTTTCAAAAAAACGAGAGCTTGTCATAGTGTTGAAAAACTAAATGGTCAAGGGACTCTTTGTGAACACTACTAAGTCAAATGAAGGTGATTTCCGTTCCAGGCTACTCGCTTTCCTGTGGGCGAGCGACGAGCCGCTTCCTGCGCTGACGCTCCGTGCAGGGTCTCGTCTGTCTCGCTATCCCACGGGAGTCGAGTAGCCTTGCACTCCAATCAACAATAGTGTAGAACTTTAAATATTTTCTTCCCTCAAAAGTAAAGTAAAAGTATGTTACTTACCATCATTAAATGGATATAATAGCACAATTCTATAGTTGTTGCCCTAAACTTTATGTATAGAATCATTTTGTTGCTTTACATAAAGCCACTTATTGCTGTCACTCGTTTTCGCATAGAAAAATGTTTTCAAGGCTCCACTATTGCGCAAAATAGTATTGGTTAGGACTTCATTTTATCACTACACATTTATGTGAAATGCCAATAGAAAATACGATGAGCAACGGTTGATTGGAGTGTAGACTGAGTGACTCCTCGGGGATTCAGCGTCACAGATGAGACCCTGGAGCGAGCTACGCGAGTGAAGCGGCTCATCGGACGCCCCCAGGAAAGCACTCAGTCGGAACGGAAATCAACCCCTCGTTTTGAAAAAGGGCTATACTTTTTAATTTGTCACCTTGATGTCATTGACATAATAGTATTTCAACAACATGACAAGCTCTCGTTTCAAAAAAACGAGAGCTTGTTGCTTTTCACCTATTATCGAGTTCTCACAAAAAACAGCTTGTACCACTGATTGACAAGGAATGGTAGAACAGACAGACTATAAATAAAACCTAATTGTGCCAAACTTAATGTAGCAACTTCAAAAACACCTGTAAGCATTGGCATAAATAATACGGCATGTAAGCTTAAAAAGCCAATTAAAAATGCTAGCCAAGTATATTTATTGGAAAATATACCAATGGTAAAAATAGATTCTTTTGATCTAGAGTTAAAGCCATGCACTAAGCGTGACAAACATAATGTGGTAAATGCCATCGTGCTCGCAGTTAAAGTATCACCTGTTGACAACCCAATTTGAAAGGCAATAATGGTCGAGATGGCAATTAATATCCCCTCAAGCACCACCTGCGTCGTAAATACTTTATTTAATAACGGTTGATGGATATCCCTAGGCTTGTCCTTCATTGTTTTTTTATTATTAGGCTCTAGACCAATTGCAATAGCCGGTAAGCTATCAGTAAGCAGGTTAATAAACAAGAGATGCACTGGTGCAAAGGGCACTGGTAAGCCTAAAATAGTTGCATATAGCACAACAAAAATAGCACCCACATTCCCTGATAATAAGAACAAAATAGCATTTTTAATATTCGTATAAATACTTCTGCCATTTGCAATAGCCTTGACAATCGTTGAAAAATTATCATCCGTTAAGATCATTGAGGAGGCATCTTTTGCTACTTCTGTGCCTGTAATGCCCATCGCCACACCAATATCGGCTTGTTTTAGGGCAGGACCATCGTTAACGCCATCTCCTGTCATAGCAACGACCCTCCCCGTTTCCTGCCATGCCTTCACAATGCGAATTTTTTGCTCTGGTGTGACACGTGCATAAACTGAAAAATCTTTCACTTTTTCTTGTAGTTGTTGATCTGTTAAACCTGCAATTTCATGCCCCTCAATCGCCTCTGAAGGATCTTTTAAAATACCGATTTGCGTGGCGATAGCAGTCGCTGTTATTTTATGATCTCCAGTAATCATTACTGGCTTTATACCCGCCTTTATACAATTTTCAACAGCCTCTTTGGATTCTTTTCTTGGCGGATCCATCATAGCGACAAGCCCCACAAAGATTAAATCTCGTTCGACTCTTGCATTGATAGCTTGACTGTCCCTTACCTCTTTATAGGCAATGGCCAGTACCCTTAGCCCATTCATAGAGAAATCACGATTCGCCGCTTCAATTTTCTGACGATGGTGCTGTGTAATATCATGAATCCCTGCAGATGTTTGAATTTTTACGACTTTAGGTAAAAGAACATCTACTGCTCCTTTAGTAATCATAATCGATTGTTGATCCATCTTATTTACAGTACTCATCAGCTTTCTATCTGAATCAAAAGGAATTTCAGCTATTCTTGGATAACGTTCCCTAATAACAACTTCATCAAAGCCATATTGCTTCCCCAATTTCACAAGGGCAATTTCAGTAGGGTCACCTATTTCCTTTTGATCTCTTTCCACCGCATCACTACATAATAACCCCTTGATAATCAAATTTTTCTCAACTGTATTCGTCGTGTGCAGCCAATCATGTGGAATCACTTTTTGATCCACATAGACCTCTTGCACCACCATTTTATTTTCAGTTAATGTGCCTGTTTTATCCGAACAAATAACGGATACACTTCCCAAGCTTTCAACGGCATAGAGCTTTCGTATAATAGCATTTTCCTTAGCCATTTTTTGCGTTCCAAAAGCCAGTACAATGGTAACAATCGAACTTAAAGCCTCTGGAATTGCTGCAACTGCAAGCGATACCGCAAACATAAACGATTCTACTAGTGCTCGTCCACGAAACAGGTCAATTGTAAAAATAGCTAAACAGATTAATGTAATACCTAAAGCTAATTTTTCCCCAAATTGATCTAAACTTATTTGCAGGGGCGTCTTCTTTTCTTTCGCTGTATCTAATAAATTAGCAATTTTACCGATTTCAGTTTGCATGCCAATCGCTGTAACCATGACAATGCCACGCCCATTTGTCACAAAGCTACCAGAGTATACCATATTCTTTTTATCAGCCACTGTTACATTGCTATTCCTGATTGGATTGATATGTTTGGCCACAGCAATAGACTCACCCGTTAAAGAGCTTTCATTGATATGCAAATTATGACTTTCTAATAATCGTCCATCCGCATTGATATAATCACCAGCCTCCAAATATAGAAGATCACCAACGACTATATCTTCCGAGGAAATCTCTATTAGCTGATTATTGCGCATGACTTTGGCAATTGGAGAGGTCAATGCTTTTAAGTTATCCAAAGATTGTTCAGCCTTGACATGTTGTACGGTGCCTAGGATTGCATTTAAAATAACAACAATCATGATAACGATTGTACTTTCTACTTCCCCTAATAAAAATGAAACGAATGCAGCAATGATTAAAATAATCACTAATAAATCTTTAAACTGTCCAAGGAAAACGGCTAATGTACTTGTCTTTTTTCCTTCCTCCAATACATTATAGCCGTATACTTCCTGTCTCTTTTGAACGTCATAATCACTCAATCCTTGATCTGTTACATTCAATGTTTTCATAACTTCAGCTGATGACTGTTGATGATACTCTGACATTCGATTCCCCCTCCATTTGAAATGATTAGACGAGCCGTACCCTTTGTAAAGGCCTGATTATGCTAAATTCCCTCTCACTGACTAACATTCAGGAGAAAAATGATTAGTGGCTCTTTTCCTTTTACAAGAATAGGTAAAGTCTTTGTAAACAATTTTTTGTATTTTTACATTGCGCCTTATTAGCTCATAAGATTAGATTCTTATCAGTAGAATTCTTTCAACTAATATCAAAAAATAGTATTACATTGGCCTTATCTCTTTCTCTTTGAGCCCCTAAAATACTTTAACTACAACAATCTATTCCTTGTCCTATTCCAGTATGATAATAATTGATAGAGAAATTAATTATTTGTTTGATAGCTGAACGTATAAAATAAATACGTCATAACAATTTGAGCATTAGTCAACTAATATTCGCCATGAATATCGTATCCATACAAAAAAGGCATTTGGAATATGGCTACTCCAAATGCCTCCCTATAGGGCATTATTTTAACTGCTGCTCTTTATTCACTACTAGTAAATAATCAAGTGCACTCATTCTAGTAAGTTTATGGGTAAACTTTATGGCATCCGCTTGAGAATCAAACATAAAGTTTTCGAGTTCGTCTGTTGGTATATATTGATTGGCGATTTTTCTTTTTAGTTTGCGGACAGATAAAGTATGTGAATCCTCTTCATACAAAATAATAGCACCCACATTTCGATAAAACGTCTGATCAATTGCTGCAACCACCTTGACATTTTTAAACTCTGTTAAATCTATCTGCATATATTTACCAACCTCCCTTAAACTTACATTCTATCTCGAGCCATGATTGTCCTTCTTTTTAAATGACTTTTTTGGTTATTTCCCCCAGAACGATATGTTTAAAAATTTCTATGAATTGTGCTGAGCGGAGGTCAAGTCCAGCTCATGCTCTTGAGAAAGTGGTGCTCTCTTTAAAGAGAAAATAGCACAGCCTAATGCACATAAAACTAAGATGGCACCAAAGCTAGATAAATGCATGACGGACCCTGTTACAGCAAACATCGCTCCTCCAACAGCAGAACCTATGGATATTCCAATCTGTAATGCGGCTGTATTTAAGCTTTGTTGAATATCAGATGTTTTTGGATCAATTTGTATTAAATAATTTTGCAGCGGAGGAGTAAGTGCCCAGCTAAGTGCACCCCATAAAACAGTGACAATTAAAAACAGTGGCAGGGCAACAATTGTATAAGGAATACTAAATAATACAACCGCAAATGCTAAGACAATCATGATAATCGCTTTCCCAGTACCAATTTTATCACTCAGCCAGCCACCTAGTGCATTCCCGCTGACAGACGCTATTCCAAAGATTAGATAGCAAATACTAATCCAAGAAGCGTTCATATGAAATGCTTCTACTAAAAACGGTGTGAGGTATGCATAGAGCATATAATGACCTGCCAGCATAAATAGTGTAGTTAGTTGTGCACTAAAGATTTTTAAATTAGCCAATGATTTAATTTGAGCCTTTAATGGGACCACTTCTACAACTGGCATTTTTTCAAGCAGCAACGCAATAAGAATCATGGATAGCGTTGAAAGTAGAGCGATTCCTAAGAACACAGCTCGCCAGCCAAATGCCTCTGTCACAAATATTCCCATCGGTACACCGATGACGAGTGCGGAACTAACTCCAACAAAAACAAGTCCTAATGCTTTCGCACGATGTCTTGGTTCGACAATCTTTGTTGTAATCGTCAAGGATAAGACAATCACTAAAGCTGTGCTCATTGCTGTAAAAATTCTAGCAACCATCACTGTCAGGAATGTTGTACTAAAAAATGTCATGATATTCCCAATGGTAAAGATTAATAAAGAAATAAGATATAGGCGCTTCCTTTCCACTTTTGCTGTTAATGATAAAAGGACAGGCGCAGAAATTGCATAGACAAGAGCAAAAATGGTAATTAATTGACCTGCTGTTGCTAAGGATACATTTAAATCCTCTGCGATTTTTGGTAATATACCACCAACAATTAACTCCACTAATCCTACTGCAAAAGTAGTAGCAGCAAGAATATAAACTCTCCAATTCATCGTAATCACCCTTCCGTTAGACATCATTTTTGTAGAGGATACTTTTCATTCGTCCCACATCAGCCTGATTTATCCGGAATAACAGAGATGGGCTAACAAAAACAAAAAAATCCTGACTACAAAAATGAAGAACAATTTTTGTAGTCAGGATTTTATGGTTCCTGGTAGAGACCCTCAATCCATATTATTGAGGTTATACAGATCAAATATTTACCCTAGCTATATTAGCATATTGAATTTTACATGACAACAATTTTTTATGATTCTACTTTACATCCACTATATAAAAATGGTTAAAAATAGAATTTAATACCTTTTATTTGTACATATAGCTAGCGACTTACAATAAAAAATGCAATTTACAGAAGAAAGATTTTAGATTTAGCTTATATTTTTTCAAATTTGGCCATACATAATACTAGAAAGAATATTGCGAGGTGATTGTTTGCGTATAGTAGGTTTAGTATGCTATTTCTTAGTGTTGTTTTATGGCGTAGAACTAGTAATAGAAGAGCTTGCAATCGGTGAACCAGCAAACATTTCCTCTAAACTAGGCAAACAGCCAATTCCCATCAAAGAAACTGTAGAAAATTCAACGGTTTGTGTCTATTATCCCTCTTATACAGAATGTACCGCTCTATCAAATAACTAAAAAAATGTATTTCAGCTAAAAAAGTAAATAGCAAAAGGCAGAAATATTGATTGAAAATAATATTTCTGCCTTTTCATTTTAACATATTTATACATAAACATTTAAAACGTTTATTTTTTTGAACCAACATGGAATTGATTAAACGGATAGAGGGTTATTTTAGCTTCACCATAAATGGCATCTTCAGAAATTAAACCATAATGACGACTATCGTAACTTTTTAGACGATTGTCGCCAAGAACAAAATACATTCCCTCAGGCACCTTTTTTTCATTGACCAGTTGCTCTAAAGTGAAATTTTCTGTAATGCGTAATTGATTCGGGTCATCCGTTTGACGATTCACATAATCCTCTTTATAAGCTTTACCATTAACATATAGAACATCATCCTTCATTTCAACCGTATCACCTGGCAAACCAATTACCCGTTTGATATATAACTCGTCCTCTGTTGGTGATTGAAAAACAATTTGATCAAAGCGTTCAATTTTACTCGTTTTACTAACAACAATGATATCCTTATCATGGTAAGTGGGGTACATCGAAGCACCCTGCACTTTAATCGGTGCGAATAAAAATTGCTTACAGCCTAATACAACAATAGCTGTAATCACAATAATTTTAAGATAGGATAGTACTTCTTTTTTAAAATTTGTTTTTTCCTCTTGCATATTCATTCCCCGATACTGTTTTTTTATAGTATAACATTTTCTAAAGTGTATTGACGAATGATTCACAAAAATTGTTTCATAGCCACAAAAAATAGACAAAGCTTTCTTTCACTTTGCCTAGCTTAATTTTAATTTTTTTTAAAAAATTATCAGTGGTTACTTTGCGTAGCAGAGTGATGTTGTTCATTTAATAAGTCTACTGCTAAAACAATACCTACAGGTAATGCAACTGCTAATAAAATTGTCCCAATAATCATCACAATCACTCCCTAAACCATTTCTAAATCAAAGTATACACTAAATTTTCTGATATTTCAAATAAAAAAGAAAAAAATCATTCAACTAGGCATGCACCCTACCTGAATGATTTTTTAAGTTTATATAAAGATTTTTAAGCACAATAGTTGTAACTGCTGTATAGTAGATCTAATTGGATGTTTTTGAGCCTTACGTTTAGGTACATAGCTGTGCATGCAATTATTGAGAGCTGTGTACCTAAGCACCTGGGTCCTCCCATTCATTCATCTCCCTCCCCTCACGATCGAAAGTTTTACAGCTATATTACCCAAAAAGTCCCTACCAACCTCCTTCCCGTTTACTGCAAATGCTCTTTTAACTCTGATTGAATTTTTTGAAGCTCCGCATTATTTGGGATATAATACCATATATGATCTATTTTTTTGCCATCTCCCTCTTCAAATGACAGCTGATCAATATTGCGATTCATTTTTTTATAAATACTTTGTAACTGAATTAAATCTTTCATTGTGAAATTCATACGTACATTATCACCAACTACTTCCAGCATATCAGTAGCCTTTAAAAGTATAGATGATGTGGAAGAAGCTTTTTTCATAACCGCCTCAATAATTTGTCGTTGACGAATTTGTCGACCAAAATCACCGCGAGGATCTTCATATCGAATGCGAGAAAAAATTAGTGCCTCATCTCCCGTTAAAGTGACATCTCCCTTTGGAAAATGATATGAATTATAGGTTAAATCCATGTCATTTTCGATGGTAACGCCGCCAATCGTATCAATAATTTGAAGGAAGCCCTCCATATTAATAAACACATAATAATCAATTGGAATATCTAAAAAATGCTCTACCGTATCGACAGCCATGGGAACTCCCCCAAATGCATAGGCATGATTAATTTTGTCCACAGAATCATGACCTATAATCTCCGTCCGAGTATCTCGTGGTATACTAAGCATTTTCATCGTTTGTTTTGCAGGATTAACCGTTACAACAATCATTGTATCTGAGCGTCCACTATCATCTTTACGCTCATCCACTCCAAGCAGTAACACAGAAAATGGCTCTTTTTTTGTTACTGTTTTTTGATCTATCCCCTCATTATCCGCTGCTTCAATTAAAGGTGTATTTATTTTATTCATCGTTTTCTGGATCGTATAATAAGCAGTACCTATAAAGATTAAAAAAATTGCTACTAGGCTGCCTAATATCCAAAGCCATATTCTCTTCTTGCTCTTTCTCTCTTTAGAGCGTTTCATTTTTTTTTCCATACATAAGTCCTTTCTTGCTAAACAGATTTACCCCTCTTTTTGACGTTTTAAGTTGGAAAAAAGTTTATATAGTCTATTTATATGCATATTGGACGAAAAAAAGACGTACACTAGTATTTACTAAATATACGCCAACCTATTCCTGAATTGGTAAATAATCTTCAAAGCCTTGAGATAAATCCCTCGATTTAAAAAGTCTGTGTAAACCACTTCATCACCAAAGAAATAGTACTTAGTTGAGAAAAAATTTTCTGATTAATTGAAAATTCATTATTGTTGATATATACTTTTTTTAAAATTAATAGATACATTGTCTCTATAAAAGAAACGGTGTTGGATAATTTTACTAGCATTTAGGAGGTATTTTCAATGTATCAAAAAAGAAGAGAAAAATTAGTCTCCCTTATGAGGGAAAACTCTATCGACATAACTGTCTTGGTTCCAGGACCCAATATGTATTATTTTACAGGCTTACATTTAAAACAAAGTGAACGCATAGCTTTAGCAATTATCACGAAAGGCGAAAAATTATATTTTTTAATGCCACAAGTAGAATTAAATAAAATGGATGCCAAAAGCAGCAATGCTATTTTCTCTTATTCAGATGAAGAAGGACCTTTTCATGCTCTTCAGCAATTAAGACAACAAATAGGTTCATTGCGTGTAATGGGAGTAGAATTTGACTTCATGCATGTGAAAGAACAAAAAACAATTGAGTCTCTTACATATGAGCATTTATATGATATAGGAGAGGTGATTCGAGAACTTCGTATAAATAAAGATAGCAACGAAATTCAATTAATGAGACAAGCTGTGAACATAGTAGAAGAGAGTCTCGAAGCAACATTACCAATTATTAAAGCCGGGATTTCAGAAATGGAGGTGGCTGCACAATTAGAGTATGAGATGAGACGTCGAGGATCTGAAGGAACACCATTTGGAACAATTGTTGCTTCTGGCTATAGAGGTGCACTTCCACACGGTAGAGCCTCTACGAAAACTATTGAAGCTGGTGAATTAATCGTTTTAGATTTCGGCTCGATTTACAAAGGCTATGTGGCAGATATAACAAGAACAGTGGCATTAGGAGAAATTTCACCAACATTAGAAAAAATCTATAGTATTGTTAAGGTAGCAAATGAAGCTGCTATTGAGGCTATTAAACCCGGGCAAACGGCTCATGAAATAGATGATACTGCAAGAACTATTATTCGAAATGCTGGCTATGGAGAGTTTTTCACACATCGACTAGGACATGGAATTGGACTAAGTGCTCATGAGGAACCTTATTTAATGCAGCAAAATAATCTCGTTTTAAAGGCTGGCATGGCTTTTACCATTGAACCAGGGATATATGTAAAGGATGTGGGCGGTGTCCGTATTGAGGATAACTTGATAGTCACAGAGGATGGCTATGAAAATTTAATGACGTTTTCCAAAGATTTAATCATTTTATAAGGTTGGGATGGACATGACAATTGATATAAAAAAGATTCAAAAGGATATGCCACTGCTGGACAAATATATCTACCTGAATACTGCTGCTGCTTCTGCAATGCCACAGCCAGTAGTAGATACCATGACGAGCTATATACAGAAACAAGCTAGCATTGGTCCCTATTTGCCCTCCTTTCGTCAGGAAACCTACGAAAATATTGATATTGTTCGTGAAAAATCAGCAATATTAATAGGCGCAAAAAAAGAAGAAATCGCCTTTGTCCCGAATGGTTCGATGGCTGTTAATTTTGTTTCAGGTGGTTTGCAATGGGAAAAAGGCGATGAAGTCATTGTTTTGGATACCGAGATGCTAAGTAACTATGTGCCTTGGCTTGCACTTGAGCAACAAGGTGTTCTTTTAAAGGTTTTTAAAACAAACTTAAACTATATGGTGGATCTAGACAAGCTAGAAAAATTCATAACACCTAAAACAAAAATGATTGCATTTGCACATATGTCTAATGCTTCAGGTGCTCTTCAGCCAGCAAAGGAAATATGTCAGCTAGCCAAGCAAAAGAATGTTTTAACACTAATTAATGCAAACCAAACAGTGGGCTTGATTCCAATCGATGTCAAAGATCTTGACTGTGATTTCTTACTTACCTGTGGACGAAAGTGGCTGCGGGGTCCAGAAGGCTCAGGCATTCTTTATGTTCGTGAAGAGCTTATACAAACACTAACACCGATAATGATTGGTTGGGGAAGCACCAATTGGGACTATCCCAACAATGACTATTCTTTTGTAACAACAGCCAAACGCTTTGAACCTGGATGCCCTGTCATTCCTAGTATTTTAGGATTAGGTGCGGCTATCGATTACGCAAATAATATTGGGATGCATGCCATCCATCAGCAAGTAAAGCTATTAACTACTTATTTGCTAGAGCAGCTTCAATCTATAGAAGGTATCGTCATATATGGCCCCCAGCAAATAGCAAACCGTTTATCGATTACCCCATTTAATATTGAAGGTATTTCACCAGATGATGTGACCAATTATTTAGCAACGCATGGAGTCATTATTGAGGCTGGAACCTTTATGGCTAATACGATTATGGAACGAAACAGCATCAATAAGATGGCTCGCTTCTCGCCACATTATTTTAACACATTCAAGGAGATCGATGTTGCCATTTCATTGATAAAAGAACTACTATAAATGACAAAAGCAAGGGCTCAGAGTAGAAAAAACTATCTGAGCCTTTTGTTGATTACTCATGATATAATTTAAAACTAAATTGATCGAAATATCGTTGGATACTCATCGCTGAATATTGGAGCACTTTGACCATATCAGGCAGTTTTTCCTCTACTGGTTTACGATAATTAGGACCAGCAATGGTTAATGAAGCAATAATCTCACCTTTATTATTAAAAAGTGGTACGCCGAGACCAAATACTGAATGAGAATATTCACCTGTAGTAAAGCACCAGCCCTGTGTTCGAATCTTTTCTAAATCAATTAACAGCTCCCCAGGGTCTGTAATCGTTTCAGTTGTTAATTTTTTCATGCCACTATCCATAATGTCCTTCTGCTTCTTCTCCGGAAGATAAGCCATGATGGTCTTACAAGATGCACCTATGTATAACGGTGTACGAGTTCCCATTGAAACAGAGAACTTAATTGTTTGCGAGCTTTCTGCAATTTCAACCGTTACACCATCTGCTCCGTCAAGCCATGTTAAAAAGACGGATTCTTTTATTTCCTCAGAAAGTTTTTTCATGATTGGTAAAACAAAATCAGAAAGATTTAATTTTTCTTTTACCATTTGCCCATACTCTAAAAAACGTAGTCCTAATTCATATTTTTTTGTCTCAGGGTTCTGGTTTAAAAAGCCATGATTTTCAAAGGTAGCTAAAATCCTGTGAATGATAGAATGGCTTATATTCATTTCTTTTGCTAATTCACGCACGCCCCAGGTAGGATTCTCTTTACTAAAATATTTTAATACTTCTAATGAATTATCTAATGTTTTTAATGCCATTTTCCACCTCAAATGTCTCTATATTAGAACCACATTATAATTATAAAATGTATCTAAATAATTTTCAAATCCGTCAGCTAAATTATGTATATATTTCACAATCACAATAAAAAAGCCGCCTCACAACGAAGCGACTTTTCTAACTATATATTTTTGTCTTGTATTCCTTGCACTAATTTTTCTTGGATTAGCAAATATTGTGCAATCTCTTCTTCATTCAATACTTCAAAAAGCTGCATAAAAACCTCTTGTCCAATAGATTGGGCTTTTATTAAGGCTTTTTCACCTTCTGTTGTAATTTGTAGGCGAATTGTACGACGATCAGACGGATCATATAATCTTTCTGCCAAACCGAGCTTGACTAATTTTTCAGCAATATTCGTCATTGCTCCTTTTGTATAGCCAATCGTTTCTGCTAATTCAGCTTGTTTCTGCGGCCCTTTTGTCTGGAGCTCGCTTAAAACAAGAATTGGTGAAATCCCTAACGGATAGGGAAATGACTTCGTAAAACGAATAATATTGGCATTGTTCATTTGTTCAATCATATGAATGAGTTTAAAAATATTTGTTTGTTTCAAAAAAATCCTCCTCAAAGCCCCAAGCAATTAGTGAAGCATTACTGAACCTCCGTCCACCATAATGGTTTGACCTGTGATATATTGCGAATCGTCGGAAGCTAAGAAAACAGCTACACGACCAATATCTTGTTCAACATCCCCGAAGCGACCTAGTGGGATTTTACCTCTAACAGCTTCATAATACTCGGTTGTGCCTTTTGCCCATGCTTGTACACCTGGTGAATTAGCAAGTGGACTAATAATATTTACATTAATACCGAAGCGTCCCATTCATTTGCTGCAACACGAGACAAACCACGGATTGCCTCTTTTGCAGCCGCATAAGCCGCTTATGTTTCATGTCCTTGTAAACCAGCACCAGATGCAAAGTTAATAACATTTCCTTTTGTTTCTTTTAAATAGGGTAATGCTGCTTTAATAGTTCAATATTAAATAGTTTATCATTAAATAAATTACAATAAAACTAAATTGCTTATCATTGTGAAAACCTTTACAATTCATTTGCAATCTGTTTGACAATGTCATCGATGGTTGGAATAGCAGACGTTTTATTGGCCTGTGTTAAAATACTAAAAATATACCATTTACCACTCTTTCCTTTGACATAACCACTTAAAGCATATGTACCAGATATATACCCAGTTTTAGCAGATACACTATATCCCTGTAAGCGATTTTCTAAAGTCGCTCCAACAAGCTTGCCTTTTCTTCCTGCCTGAGGCAATGCATCTAAGTAGGAGAAATACCAAGACTTACTTCGAATTTTATATAACAGTAGACTTTCTTGTATACTGCTTACACGATTCTGATGATTTAAACCTGAACCATCTTCAAAATACCACTGCTCCATATTTAGTCCACTATCATTACCATATGTACGAATTGCTTGAATGCCTGCTGACCAGCTTCCTTCTCCAAGTAGCTCTCGTCCAATTTGCTTTGTAAGCATTTCCCCCATACCATTAATACTAAGTTTTAAAAAACGAAAATTAATATCCTTTAATGGTTTTGAATAGGAAATTCCTACTCTCCTTGCATTGTCGGGTACCTCGCCAACCTCCAGAGGCATTGTTTGGATTCCTTTTGCCAGTAATTTTTCCCGAAATACATCAAGTGTATACAAAGTTGGATCATAAACAGTCACATATGTATTTTTCTCTGTACCAGCTGGTAAATTTCCTGTAGCAACAATACGGTCTGTGCCATATTCTCGTGTAATAGCTATGGTATTTTTCTCACCCTTTTTAACGATTTTAGTCTTATTAACAATTGGAATTGTACTAGCAAACGGGGCAAGCTGAACATTTGCCATAGTTCCAACCTTTGAGCCTGTCACTTTCACTTGCACAGTAGCAATATCATATTGATCATTCGGCGAAATCGTTAATGCTGAAATACGTGAAGCATAGGATAGCGCTTCGTCCTGAGGAACAATGCCTTTTGCTAAACGTTCTGTATCAAACCACGTGTCATCGGCAATTAAAGAGCCCGTGATATTCAAGATTCCTAATTTTTTCAGTCCATTAGCAAATGATTCTAAATGGACAGGTAAAAGCGTTGGGTCTCCTCCGCCCTGTAAATAAATATTGCCTTGAAGAACACCATTTTCAATTGGTCCATCAATATAAACCTTTGTCTCAAATCGATAATCTGCTCCCAGCAAATCCAATGCAGCAGCACTCACTAAAAGCTTATGTGTAGAAGCAGGGCGTATCATTTTATCACCGTTTTTATTATAAAGAATACTTCCTGTCTCCATATCTCTTACGGTAATGCTGTACTCATTGTTCTTCCAGTTTTTTGAGATAATGCTATTCACTTTTGTTGTCATTGTTTGTTCACTAGCTTCCACATTGTCAATAAAAGTGATTGGGAAGCAGCACAGCAAAAAGATCATTGTACAAATTATAAAATTCTTTTTCATAGTTCCTCCAATTGGTAAATTTCAACTTTTATCACTTTATTCTACGGAAAAAGCTAGCCTTTTACAATGAAACACCTTTGTTATTTTACAAGGAATGACATGTCACCATTTTTATTCGATAAAAAAAGAGGACACTGAAAAAGTCGATTTACCACAAAAAATGTGATATGTTTTTAAATCAAACAAAAGATAGATTTTTAATATACAAAAAGAATTTTCTTCTTCAGTGCCCTCTAAAAAAAGCCCCACTTTTTTTTTGCAAAATGGGGCTTCCTAAAGTTGACAGGGCTAACTATCCATCAAAAACCTACCTATTGATGTAATGAATTTGCCTGCATCTGATACATTGTTTCGTAAATACCGCCCTGTGCTAATAATTCATCATGTGTACCTCGTTCTACAATCTTACCTCGATCTAATACAAGGATACGGTCTGCATTTTTAATAGTAGAAAGTCTATGTGCGATGATAAATGTTGTACGCCCTTTTTTCAGCACATCCATCGCATGCTGAATAATTTCCTCTGTTTCTGTATCAATATTTGAAGTAGCCTCATCTAATATTAATATAGCAGGGTCAAAGGCAAGCGCTCGAGCAAAGGATATAAGCTGACGCTGTCCAGATGACAACGTACTACCCTTCTCAATCACTGGCTCATCATAGCCATTTGGAAGATTTCCTAAAACACGCTCACCGCCAACAGCCTTCAATGAAGCTTCTATTTTTTCACGTGAGATTTTAGGATTATTTAAACTAACATTCGCAGCGATTGTTCCTGTAAATAAATAAGGATCCTGTAAAACAATTCCCATATGCTCACGCATTGTTTGACGCGGCACCGATGTGATATCTAGACCATCAATTGTAATTTTCCCTTTAGATGGATCATAGAAGCGGAATAATAAGTTCATAATGGAGCTTTTGCCAGATCCAGTATGACCTACTAAGGCAATTGTTTCGCCTTGGTGAGCTTCAAAGGAAAGGTTTTTCAATACATATTCCTCGTTTTTATAAGCAAAGGAAACATCTTCGAAAATCACATTTCCTTTATATCTTGGTATGCTTTTTTCGGAGACAGGCTCACCACTTATATCCAGCACCTCGAATACACGTTTCCCTGCAACAAGTGAACGTTCCAGTTGTGAAAACTGATTGACAATATTTGTGATGGGATTAAATAATTTTGTTAAATAATCAACAAAGGCATACAAGGTTCCAGCAGATACCACTTGTGTTGCAGTAAAGGACTGTGTGCCAAAGTAGAAAATAAAGACTGTAAACATGATTAATCTTAATGTATTGACAAGGTTGAAGGAAGTCGCTGAATCAAGAACAAGCAGCTTGCGTTCATACGCATAATGCTCATTATTCATATCATCAAATTCCTTTGTCATTTGCTGCTCTCGACGAAATGCCTGAATAATCGTCATTCCTTGAATGGATTCATTGATCATAGCGTTAATATCTGCAATTTTGGTACGAATGACATCATTATACTTAGAAGCAAATTTACGATATAGAATCATCCATAAGTAAACCACTGGAATCATGAGTAAGGCTATCATAGCCATTTTCCAGTTTAAAATGAAAAGTGCAATGTAAACACCAATAATTGAAATGAAACTCGTCGCAAAATTGGATAGTACCTGTACATATAAATTTCGAACAGCCTCCGTATCATTCGTAACACGGGCTACAATTTTTCCTGCTGGTAAATTATCGAAATATTGTATTGGTAATGTTTGAATATGCCCAAATACATCCTTTCGCAATTTTTGCACTACGCGGTTAGCACCAATCTGCAAATAAATATACATAAAATAGCGTAATACTGCAGTAGCAATTGCTAAAATTAAATAAACTAGTAATAACCATGTAATTGGCTTGATTTCAATGTGACCAATTGTCATATAATTATCAATGATATGCTTGGCAATAAATGGCCCGACTAGCTCGGTAAATACAGCGATTGTTAAGAAAAACAGACCGAGTAAAATTGGTTTTTTAAAATACATGGCATAGCGTGTTAAACGTTGACTCGTACTCATGAGGCACCTCCTTCTAGCTGCTGACGGTCGAATTGCTCTTTATACCATCCTTGTAGTGCAAGAAGCTGCTCATGTGTTCCCTGTTCGACAATTTGACCTTCATCTAGCACGATGATTATATCTGCATGCTGTATGCCTGATAATCGATGTGTGGTAATAATCGTTGTTTTATCCTGTCGTTCTCGCTGAATATTCTCAATAATTTTTGCCTCTGTTTTAGCATCTACAGCAGATAATGAATCATCCAGCATTAAAATTTCAGGATCCTTAATCAAGGCACGCGCAATGGACACACGTTGCTTTTGACCACCTGAAAGGGAAACGCCCTTTTCACCTACAAGTGTTTCAAGACCCATCGGTAAATTTTTTAAATCCTTTTCAAAGTATGCAGCGTGAATCGCCTGCTGCAATTCAGCCTGTGTCGCATTTTCTTTTCCGAATAAAATATTTTCACGAATTGTACGTGAGAACAACACATGATCCTGTGGTACATAACCAATCCAATCTAGTAATTGCTCTTTCGTTTGTGCAGTAATATCTACTCCATCAATTGATAGCTGTCCCTCACCGATTGGATACTCACGTAATAATTGTCGTAGGAACGTTGTTTTACCTGCCCCTGTCTTCCCAACAATGCCAAGTGTCTGCCCTTTTTTCAACGACAATGAAATTCGTTGTAGGTTTTTCACCTGACTCATAGGATATTGGAATGTTAGATCATCAAAGCCAATTCCATTTGGTGTCGCAATCATTTGTGGATTCGCAATATTTCGAACATCTGCCTCATAGTTGAGCGTTTCCTGTACACGATCAAGAGAAGCATTTCCCTGCTGCATCACATTAATAAGCTCGCCGATGGCAAATATAGGCCAAACCGCTAACCCCAAGTAAACATTGAATGTCACAAGCTGCCCTACTGTCATCGCCTCAGTTGCAACTAAATGAGCACCGTAACCAAGTGCTACAACATAGCTAATGCCAGTACCGACCTTTGTAATCGGTCCAAATAGCGCGTTAATTTTTGCTGTATGCATATTTTTTTCATAGACAATTTCGCTCATCTCTGCAAAACTTGCCTCATCCTTTTTTTCTTGCACATAAGCACGTACTACCCGTACACCTGCAACCGACTCTAGCACACTATCATTCAGCTCTCCAAATGCATCTTGAGCCTTCATATAACGCTCATGCACAATTTTTCCAAGATATTGAATAAGAATAGCCATGATTGGAACAGGTAGCATAGCAAAAAATGTGAGCTTCCAAGAAATCAGATAGCCCATGGCAAAAATAATGCACCCCATATAAATCGTCGAGTCAATCAGGGTCATAATCCCAAACCCAGCAGTTAATGACACGGCGTTTAAATCATTAGTTGCACGAGCCATTAAATCCCCAGTACGATTTTTTTCATAAAACGTTGGTGTCATACGTAAAAAATGCTGCATAAGATTCCGGCGTAATATTTTCTCTAAATTAATAGCCCCTTCAAATAGTCGGAATTGCCACACAAAATTCAGGGCATAACCACCAATAATAATTCCCACAAAAATCAAAATATACTTTGATAAAATAGCTGACGACATTTCCCCAACAGTCAATATATCAATAATGGACCCTAGTAAATAAGGAGGTACTACCTCTAGAACACTAGCAATTATTAAGAACATGATTGCCACCGTATATTGTTTCCAGTATTGCTTAAAAAACCAGCTTAGCTTACTTAATACATCAAACATACATCATAACCTTCTTTCCCTCGTGCTGTGAAAACGTTGCTACCCACTATCCAGAAATTCCTTGATGAAAATCATTTTTAGTGCTGTACTTCGCATACTAATACACTCCTTTTTGTGTAATCACTACAACTTTTTACGCAACAAAAAAGACACATCCCCTAAAAAGAGCATGTGTCTCTTATGAAAGGCAAAGTGTAACCCATGCCTTTTACTGCAATAGAAATAAAAGTTAGGCATGGACAATGTATGCAAATATGTTTTGAAATGATACTGATAAATTAAACATTGTCATGCCCTCCTTTACTTGATTTGTTATAGTGTTCTTGAAGATTATCATACTATAGAAATATTTGTCAACTATCTTCCTGTTATTTTTTACGTTTTTCAAGAATTAATTAGCGCTTTAAAGCAATGAATTACTATTTTGTAATTTCAAAAGCTAATCGAATAGCAGGCATTGCAGAACCAGGATGATCCGTGGAGTAGGTTAATTGTGGAATCAAGGTCATATCCGTCTCCTTTTCCTGCTGCTTATAAATGCCAGGATATAAATCAATTAAATGATATCCAGCATCACCCGTTGCAATAACATCAAAAGTTAAATTTCCTTGGCTATTAAAGGCACATAAATAACCTGTATAGGCATTGTCATAAGTTAAATAATAGGCATTATCAAACTCAGTCCAGCCACCGCCCTTAATAGTTATGGAAATTTTTGTTCCAACTGGACCGGATTTTGGAGAAAATTCAACGATAGAAGGTAAAACTCGTAAATAAGCTTGCCCATACACCTTACCTTCTGCAGCTAAATCGAGACGATGAGGTATGCCTCCTAAATCATCTGGAACTGTAAAATCATACTTTAACTCTCCATTTTCATCCGTTTTAACTTTTTTCAGTAATGTAGTTTCCTCTCCAAAGCCTTTGCCGCTTACACGGCTTCCTTTCATTGTGTTCCAAATAAGTTCTATTTCTGTCTCCTTAGGTAAACCAGAGGATGTCAGTTTTACAGGATCACCTACTATACCCTCATTTTTAGTTAGCTCAACCTTGACACCTTCACCCTGCTTCAATTTTGGCATGTCAACACCGCCAGATGCAGCTACTGGTGCATCTTCTATATAATTAGCAATAGTTGGTGCAGCCCCATCTGTAATTGTAAACATAAAATCTGGTGCTGGTTTGTCTGGATATGGAGACTGTAAATAGTTTATATATTGCATTCCTAAGTATCCTGTACGAAGACGAATGGCATGATCACCTACAGAGCCAGCAGCGCGAATTTTCGCCTCTGCAGTTCCATTTGTTGAAATCCCTGTAATTAGCCCTGTATATTTATTATCATAGGTTAATTGCCAATTTCGCATATATGTGCTCCAACCAAGGCCTTCCATTTTAATCTTAATTTCTGTACCTACAGGACCAGATTTAGGCTCCATGACAAACGATGGATCAACGGTATAACCAATTTGACCGATTTTTTCCCCTTCTTGTTTGACCCATAATGTAAAATCTCCGCCAAAGCCCTCAGGCACATTAAACTTGCCAGCCCATTTTCCTGTTGAGTCTGCGATACCCTGCTGTAAAATTATTTCTTTTTCTGTAAACTTTGGACCAACGACTGTATACAAATCCTCGATGAGATATTCTCCATCTATAGCATTCCATACTAATTCAACTGGTTGACCTGCCTTTAACTGATCGACATTAAAAGTAACTTCATCTCGGACAAACCCTCGAACTTTAGATAAGGAAATATTGTTTAATAATTTTTCCTGAGCTGTTTCTTGTTTTTCAGCATCCGCTTTAGTCGATGAATTTTGTTGTCCATTAATGGCTTGCTCTTCTTTATCAGAACAAGCTATTAAGCTTAAACTAGTTAATAATACAATGATGAAGAGCAAAGGCGATTTTAATAAGTGCTTCATAAAACCCCCCCTTTATTGAACAACTACTAGTTTAGCTGTCATATCACTATGACCTGCACCACAAAAAACGCTACATACCATATTAAATTCTCCAGCTTTTTCAGGCGTAAATTTCACAGTGCCATCCTTTTCTAAATTAACATCTAATCCCTCTATAGTAATTCCGTGCATACCTTCTTCAGATTTTAACGAAAGTGTTACTTCCTCTCCTGCTTTTACATAAAAAGCTTTTTCTCCCTTTGGACCATGAAATTCAAAATTTTTTCCAATTATATCAACAGCTTGATTCGTTTCGACAGCAGACGCATCTGCCTCAGCAGAAACCGGCTCCTCTTTTGGTGTCTGTGCAACGTCTTCAGACACAATCGTTAATAAAGAAGGAGCAACATTAAAAGGCTTAAATTCTCCCTTTTGCTCTTTATATTCTGCTGTAACTGAATAATCAAGTGTTCCAGTTGGTGTATCTTTTGTTACAGGATAAGCTACTACCCAAAAATTATCATCACCATGCTTGCCATATTTCATATCAAGTGTTTCTCCCGTAGATAGGTGTACCTGCACCTTTGCATCCTTTACTTGCTCATTTGTTAATCCATCTAGTACATTGTTCCGGAAAATAATTTTATCTCCTGGTGAAAAACGGCTGGCTAGTACACATCCACCTTGCTCAGTCACTGTATCCCCAGTAATAACAAGTGATCCTACATCCTTCTCAGCGGCTGCTTCCTTCTCCCCTGAATCATTGTTGCATGCAATCAAAACAACCATCGTCACTAGCAGTAATGCAAATAATGATATTGTTTTTTTCATAAAAAACCCCCAATCGTTTTTTTATATATTTATTAAATAATAATAAATATAATTCTATTTTAATCCTCCCTATATATACTAATCAATGGCTTTTAGATAAATTTATAGAAAAATCAGAAAATTCATTCTTTGGTAGTAGATTTTTTCGTTGTTTCAAAACTATTTCCACTATAATTATATTGTTATATTAATATCATTTCTATAGAATTAGGTATCTAAAATTTCCATAAATGATATCTCATGATAAAATCTTTATAGAATGTGAAACTTTAAATAGTGGAGCCCTCTGTACACTTTTACATATGTGTAGTCTTGTTCCAACAATACGATAAAATTACTGCCTGCTTGTACAGGATAAAATTTAAGGAGCGACTAACTTTGAAATCATTTTTAGCAGTTGGAATTGGAGGATTTTTAGGGGCCATCAGTCGTTATAGTCTTAGCCTGACTTTTCCCACTACAGGTGGTTTTCCAGTTATAACACTTTGTATTAACTTAATAGGTTGCTTCTTTTTAGCATGGCTTTTTACTACTTTTCCAAAGCGCACACCCATTGTATTAGGCGTCGGGACAGGCTTTCTTGGAGCCTTTACAACCTTTTCGACATTTTCCTTGGAGACCCTATTACTACTACAAGATCATCAATGGATGCAAGCCCTGTTTTATTGTTTCATAAGTGTTATTGGCGGTTTACTTTGTGCATGGCTAGGACATAAACTGGCGAAGGGGCGTACCGTATGATTCTTGTTGGTATCGGTGGATTTTTAGGTGCATTGACGAGATTTTATTTAGGGAAATGGATCGTTCATACATATCCATGGGCAACATTTTTCATCAATATAACAGGTTCTTTCGCACTTGGACTTTTGTTTGCATTACATCTAAGCGATTGGCTATGGCATTTTATCGGAATTGGTTTCTTAGGGGCCTATACAACCTTTTCAACATTTGGTTTTGAATCCTTACAGCTCATAGAACAGAAAAGATGGAGACATGCGATTATTTATATGTCTACGTCCATTTTGGTCGGAATACTTTTTGCGACGCTTGGATTTTATATAGTATAAGAAAGAGGTGATTTTTTGATACCGTCAACACATGATTTACAAATACTTGAAACTGAAATTGAACAAACATTATTTACCTTGATCGACTTAGAATTAGAAGAAAATTTTCAGGAAATGAACAGTCTCTTTTCGAAGTTACTCGCCAAAGTACAGGCTGCACAACTAATTGATTATAAGCTTGATGTTCTTGTCGATCCTCAAATATTTGCAACAGAAACAAGTATTCTACTGCAAAGCTTAATAGAGGCAAAGGCTAGACCTCATAAAAGACAAAGACTACTTACACATCGAATGATTTTGAAAATATGGTTACGTAAAAATCAACGCTTTATGAAGGAGTTTTTACCACAAATGTTTTAGGCGCCTATCGATTTCTCGAGGCGCCTTCTTTTAAATTTGCACTTGTTGCAACACTTCTTTTGTTTTCCCTTCGATAATTAAATCAAATGGTATGGTATGCTGTGTTATATCTAAATTGATATAAACCGTTTTTCCTTTTGTCATCGCAGGGAGCTGATTCACAGGATACACTTCAAGGCTAGTACCTATGACAAGTACAAGCTCAGCTGATTTAATAGCATCCATCGATCTGTGCCAGCTCTCTTGGGGTAAACTTTCACCAAAAAGTACAACATTTGGCCGTAATTTCCCATTACAATGTCTACAGCTCTCCTTATTCAGAAACCATTCCATTGAAGCGGCTTGCTGACAACGGTGACAGCGAATTGAGCGAATCGAGCCATGTAGTTCCTCCACCCTCTGACTACCTGCCAATTGATGAAACCCATCTACATTTTGAGTCATCATTAAAGATACAATCCCACGTTTTTCCCAATCCGCAAGAATTTTATGTCCCTCATGTGGTGCTACATTTTCTAAATGCTCAATGCGCATTTTATAAAATTCATGAAACAATGTATAATTTTCCATCAATGCCTCGGTAGTGGCTACTGTACGAGGATCAATATTTTGCCACCATCCTGATGCTGAACGAAAATCTGGTATACCACTTTCAGTTGACATGCCAGCCCCTGTTAAAATAACTGTCCTTTTTGAGGATTGTAACCACTCCCCCAATCGTTCAATTGACATTTTTCATTCCTCCATTCTCACTAACATCTTAGAATATGAGCTAAAGAAGCGCTTATTATAGTAACAATGACGTCTTTATTTGATGGTCTCAATAGTCTTCAGCAAAATATAAAAGAACAGCTAATCATTCAGTGTTCTGTAAACTTTTCCACATATGATAGTAAACCCCGCCAGAAGTCATCAAAGCTGAAGCTGTGATAAGTTCCCTCTGTCTGCTCTTCAAGCTTCACCTGTTCTTTAAACTCATGCACTTGATTAATGCTAACAGGATTAGATGGATTGAAATTTTTCCGTTGTTCGTGCCATTCTTCTAAAATAGATGTAGTCATATAGTAACTCCCTCTATCATAAGGTTTCATTATTTCGTGAAAGAATATTCTTTCATGACCTGACAAATCTCCACATGATATTGCGTATACCAATTCTCTTTCCCAAATTGCTGTGCAACTAAGTGTTTGGTATTTTCCTTCCACGCCTGAATAGCCTCTAACGTTTCCCAATAGGATACCGTAATTCCCTTTCCCTCGGCATCTCTAACACTTTCTACACGAATAAAGCCTGGCTGCTTTTGTGCTAAGTTATCCATAGCTTCAGCCATCTTAGCATAGCCCTCCCCATCCTTTTCTGCTCTCTGTGATGTAAAAATTACAGCATAAGACATTTCCATGCTATTTACTCCCTCCTTTATATGTATTATTGTAAACGATAAATACTCTTACGAAAAATGAAACATCGATTGAGAAAGGATTGTGACAAATGAGTATTAATCCGAACATTGCAGAAATTGCTTCCCTTCTAGGCGAAACCTCAAGAGCTACAATGCTTGCTAGTATGATGGATGGTCGCTTCCATACAGCCAGTGAATTAGCATATATGGCCGCAATTAAACCTCAAACAGCTAGCTTTCATCTCGCTAAGTTAGTGGATGGCAAGCTTGTCAAAGTAGAAAAGCAAGGTCGCCATCGATATTTTCAGCTAGCAGGTGAAGACATTGCACAATTATTGGAATCCTTCCTCGTAATGTCTCCGCCACCTGAAGTGCGTTCATTAAAGCAGTCCAGTCAAATAAAAATTCTACAGGATGCAAGAACCTGCTACGATCATTTAGCTGGAAAATTAGGTGTGCAATTAACTGAATCATTACTTACCACTGGTTATTTAGAGCTAGACCAAAAACAGTTTGTCATTACAGCTGAAGGTACACAATTTTTTACTAATTTCGGTCTTGATTTAGATGAATTAAAAAGAAAGCGTCGTTCATTTTCTCATGCCTGCTTAGATTGGAGTGAACGACGATATCATCTTGGTGGAGCTCTCGGTCACGGACTGCTGACACATTTATTAAACCTAGAATGGATTACGCGTGTCCCATCTATCCGAGCTATTAAAGTCACTGAAAAAGGACGAGCTGGCTTTAAAGAAGTTTTTAACATGGATATAAGCTAGACTAATCAATTATCATCTGTTATCTCTCCACGGAGATTTTTCTTATCATTTGCAGTAAAATTACGATTTACTAAATAAATTCCTGCAATAATAAAGACACCTCCTACTACTAACGAAAGCTTGAGTGGATCATCTAATAGTGCCCAGCCTGTTAATACTCCGAAAAATGGGGCTAAAAACAAAAAGGCACTTGTTTTCCCAGGATCGCTATTTTGTAAAAGATAGTACCAGCCAGCAAATTGCACGATAGAGGATAAAATACTTAACCATAACAAAATAAAAATAGAAGTCTTATTCACAATAAAAAATGGCTGCTCAAGCAAGAAACTAGCTAGTAATAGAATTAAACCACCAAAAAGCATTTGATAGGCTGATAAAACCCAAGTATCAAATAAAACTCCCCATTTTTTTGCTAGCAATGTTGCCATTGCCCAAAAAACAGCAGAAAGAATACCAAAAATAAGTCCGATTTGTATGGTAACCTGTGCACCCATTGTAATCATCACGCCTACCAATCCTAGGACAACACCGCACCATTGATATGTGCGGTAGCGTGCCTTTGTAAAGAGAGTGGCAAATATTACAACGAGTAAGGGATTTGTAAATGTTAAGATGGAAGATTCACTTGCTGTAATCGTTCGCAAACTTAAAAAAATACAGCCCATAACACCAGCTGTTTGACATGCTCCAATTATTAAAATCTTCATCCAACTACCATTTGAGGTTGGATGAGGTCTCCTGAAAGCTATTACTATAACAGCCATTATAACCCCTGCTAGTATAAATCTAAGTGCAGCTAATAATAATGGCGATGAATAAGGCAGACCTAACTTAACAATGGCAAAGGAAGATCCCATTAAAAATGTAGTTAGGACTAATAATGCAATAAATTTATAAATATTCATAGTTGTCCCTCCTTTTTCTATATTTAAGTAACATTATAGATAGGAAAAGCTTCGACTCTCATCGAAGTATGGAATACATTTTCAGTTTCATGTCATTTTTAAAACGTATAGTTAGCTTGATAGTATAAACAGGAGGAAACAACCTTGAAAATATTATTAGCAGAAGATGATACAAGGCTTAGAAGAAATATTGTTTATATATTAAAAAAGGAATTTCATCTTGTTACAGAGGCAGATAATGGACAGGATGCGCTAGACCATACTCATACTGAGATATACGATCTTGTTATTTTAGACTGGATGATGCCAAAAATTAGTGGAATTGAAGTTTGCAGGCAGCTGCGACACACTGGGTTTAATGGTAGTATTTTAATGCTAACAGCAAAGGATGACACAGATGACATTATTAAAGGGCTTGATAGCGGTGCAGATGATTACATTGTAAAACCATTTAAAATGGAGGAGCTACTAGCAAGAGTTCGCGCATTGCTCCGAAGAAAAGATAAAATCATTGAACAGGTCATCCAAATAGATCATTTACAACTGTATGTAGATTCTCGTGTGTTTTTGTACAATAATAAAGTGATTGATCTCACTAAAAATGAATTCTTACTTTTAGAATATTTATTTATGAATAAAGGTCGTATACTCACAAGAGAACAAATTTGCATTTATATATGGGGCTACGATTACGATGTTTCGAATAATTCCTTAGACGCGCTAGTCAAGCTTGTTCGGAAAAAAATCGATGATGGTCAATCCAAATCACATATTCAAAATATCAGAGGGATTGGCTATAAACTGAGGGATAACTAATGTTTCATACAACGAGAAAAAAATTAGCTTACATCAATGCAACGCTTTATTTCCTATTATTTTCACTCTTTGTGATCGTTCTTTATTTTTCACTCGTTAAACTAATGGAAAATCAACAAATGAAGGAATTAGAAGATTTTTACGTAAGGCAAGAACATGATTTTTTTGAGCATGTTCATGCAAACAAAAAAATATTAAGCTATGACCCAAATCGTAATTTTTTTTACTATATTTACACAAAGAATGGTCTGTTTGTCCATGGTGATGAATCCTATAAGGGTCTGAAAGAACAGGTTGAAAAGGTCTTCTACAATAGCAGCCCAAGTGCTAACATTGTGAAACATTATAAATGGCAGGAAGAGCATTTTTTACTTGAAAAAAAACCAATTTTCAGCAACGATGAGGTAGTCGGCTATATTATCGTTGGTAAATCTGTAACGTCACAGCAGCACTTTTTCCAAAATGTAAGATATTTACTAATATTATTAACCTGTATTTCTACGGTCTTAATTGGGCTACTAAGCTATTATTTAGCGGGTAAAGCAATGATACCGATTCAATGGTCATTCAATAAGCAAAAAAAGTTTGTTTCAGATGCATCTCATGAATTACGGACACCACTCAGTATTTTTTATAGTTCACTTGAAATTTTAGAGGTAGAAGAAGCTAAACAGTTAAGCCCTCTAGGGAAGGAATTAATTGCGGACTTAAAAGATGAGGCTGAGATAATGAAAGAGCTAATTGATAAACTATTATTCTTAGCACGACACGATCAACAGCAGGTTTCTCCTACCAAAGAATTAATACCATTATCTACCTTATTTAAAAAAGTCAGTGTAAAATTTCAAAGGATTATGCCTTCTGATATACGATTTTCAACTGACATTCAAGAAAACATCCAACTCCTTGGCGATGCTTCGAAAATACAAGAGCTGCTTTATATCTTATTAGACAACGCCATTAGATATACAAATAGCGGAGAAATAACACTTACGCTGTTAAAGAATCAAGACATTGTAAAAATTACAGTTGCGGATAGTGGTATGGGTATGACGGAACAGGAACTACCTTTAGTGTTTGAACGATTTTATCGAAGTGATACTGCTCGTCAACGAAATGGCACTGGTTTAGGACTGGCCATAGCAAAGGCAATTGTTCAGCAGCATAATGGAAAAATCTATGCAACAAGTCAAATTGGTAAAGGCACTACATTCCATATCGAATTCCCTTTGTGACATGTTAACATCAGCTTATCTCTTTTTCCAGGAGATAAGCGGATGTTTTTTATTTTTGATGTGATGTTGAAACATCTATCTTTTTCATTAGTTGACCTACTGTTCTCGCTCCCAAAATCGATAGTGTAAGCCCAGCGGAGATTAAATAAAACAAGAGAATTACAGGATTTTCTGAATCAGTTCCGATAAGCACACCATGGGCAAGTGAAAATGCCCATGCTGGTAACACCAGAAAGTGAGTTTTTTTCCATATAGAGCGATTCATCGTTCGAATCCATAAATCAGATGTCAGGATCACTATTAAAAATAAATAAAATGCTATTGTCCCAAAAGCTGATGAAAATGGCTGATAGTTAGCTGTGAAAGGAAGTAAAATCTCTCCTAAACGATACGGCTCATAGTGATCTATTATTAGCACAAGCATATGCGCTATCACTGTGATTAACCCTAGCCACCCTGCATTTTGATGTATATGATAAATTAAATTTTTATGTGATTTTACAAACGATGATTTTCTTAACAAGCCAAAAATAATAGAAATAGTAAAGTAAAAATACGCTAAAAAACCTAATAATCGAATCCATTCCCATGTACTTGTAAGCATTTAGTTCACTCCCGTCATCTGCCAAGTAGCTGTTTGCCCCTCTTTCACAATAAAGCGTGCACTTTTCAGACAATTTTTCTCAAACCATTGCTGCAGCTCAGCTTCTTCCAATAGAAAGCAAAGTTTTGCACCAACCTCTGCATCACATAACGAGGATGTTACAACAGAAGCCTGTAAGACATTTGTCTCTACAACTTCACCAGTTTGTCCATTCAACAAATGATGTTTTTTTGTTGTCTCATACAGCCAGCTTCGATAAACACGATTAGATGTAGCAATAGCACCTGTTTTCATTTTAATCGAACTAATTTCCTGATCGATATCCAAGGCATCTGCAACACCGATTGTCCAAGTTTTTTCTCCAGCAGACCACATTTGCATATCCCCACCGCCATCAATTAGACCAAAATCAACAGCTATTTCTTCCTTCAACCAATTAGCCAATTTTTCTATGGCATACCCTTTAGCAAATCCGCCCAAATCAATTTCCAGATCAGATACTTTCATAACTAACCGATCGCCTAGAAACTGAAATGGTTTCCCCACAGCCAGAGTTTTGTTTTGATAGGTGTTGCTTTTAGCAGTTTTAAACGGGAAGGACTGATTGTAGCCATGCTGTTCTATTTGCAGTTTAAGATATGGTGAAAATAGACCATTAGAAAGCTGATAATATTGATCTGCTTGTAAGAGACAATCATATAAAAACGAATTTATGCGGAGCGTATCTCCGATTTTTAATTCATTTAGTTTTGATAATTCATTGTTTGGTTGAAACCTTGACCATTCTTTTGCTACGTATTGCAGCCATCTCTCTGCTTTTTCCTTCCAAGTGAAGTGTACACCTTTGGGCATAGCAATATAAAATTCCGTATTCATTATCTGCAAAGTTAGTGTATCCACACGACCAACTCCATTAAGTTCTTTTCGTTTTTCGCTCGCTTTTAACAGCTGCTTGACTTGTAACTTCAAAATTTGTCCAGTCAAGCTGCACGAGTTCTTTTTCTCTTTCTGTCATACTTTCCTGATCTAAATTTTGTATATTGTTCGAGCGTGATGTTTCAGCCTGTGTTGGGCTGTTCATTTGAGTTAGTAATGCTGCAGATAAAAGTACCCCCGATGCACCTAAAACCCATTTTGCCTTTTTCGGATCTTTCATAATCCTACCCTCCTATTTCGTAATTCGATGACATACAAATGCTTGAGTGCTTGCTTGCCATTCAGCTATATAGCCTAAACCGTTCGTGATTGTACTAATCGGTACATACAATTCTTCATTCACATAAAATGCTTGTGCAGGAATGGGTGCTTTAACGTTGTTATCATAGGCAACGTTTGTTCCAGCACGAAAAATTAATTCATTAGCTTGATCCTGAATATCTAATATTTTACTTGCTTGATAAAAGGTTGCTTTTGCTCCTAAAGCCTGTGCTATTGTTTTTCCAGGTACAAAAAATTCTCCATCTTTAGGAATAACAAAAACGTTTAATACCTTATTTGTTCCATCTAACTTAAAAGTAACATTCTGAGAATCCGTGAAAGGTAATATTTCTTTATCTGCCGTAACAGTTCGAGTCCAAATATTCCAGGTCCCTTTTTCCCTTACTGCATCTTGAAAATAATAAGTTTCACCTTCATTTTCATCATCATCGTAATATTCGTCATCATACTCGTAATCGTCGTCATCATCATCGTCATAGTCTTTATACTTTTCGTATTTTTTATCTTCATGCTTGTGATCATCTGCATGTACGACTACACCATTTGTTGTAAAGCTTGCGGCTATTAGAACGATTACTAAAGTTAATTTCTTCATCATCAATACCTCCCTTTGTTGTCATTGTAGAAATCAAAAATGAAAGGAAACTGAATTTTTTCAAACAATGTTGAAAAAGCCATTTCTATAAACAGATTTCACTGTACACAGAAATAGCTTTGCAAATCTACTACTATTCATTTTGTTGCTTATACTATGGTTTATAAGCATATTTTCTTCCTAATAATTATCTCTGCTACTAGCAGATTAATCATCCAGCATAACCAGACTGCTATGATATAGGAAATTTCGTAGGGCATATTGATTAAGCTATATGTAATGGCGACAATGATATAAATCAACATGTTTGAAAAGGAAAGGAAAAAACTTCGAATCATCCATTGACTATGCAAAATTACTTTTTGTTTCTTGATATACCAATAGCCAAGGCATGTCGCTGTAAGCCATAAACTATTTAAAATAAGAAATCCTATTGTACTTAGCCATCCCCCAGTGGCAAAAAATGAAACATAGAGACCAGGAATGAAATTTAAGATAATGGATAATACATAGAATCGACCATTCCAGCGATGGAATTTAATAGATTTAATTCGGATTTTTTTCATAATCCCTAATGGACCAGTAAGCAACGAAATAATAGCAAGCAAAATATGAAGTCGAATCATGAAGATCCACAGGGATTGATCAGTAAGAAGCAGATCCTTTTTAGAAATAAATTTTTCAAAAGTAGGGTCAACCATAAAATTTTTTGAAAATGTATGGAGTACCCACATAATCGAGACAATTAATAGCAATATACCAATGTTTCTTTTCATTCAACCTATTCCTCCATTAGGAAAATAAACTGCGATTTGTCATAATGAAAATAGCCAAAATAATGGATAATAATGTCACCCAGCTATATCCTTTAAGCTTTGTCGCAGTTTCTAATAATTTCTTCTCCTGATTCTCTACAATAGTAATACTTTTCATGTTTTTAAGGATCACTCCTATCAAACTACCAATAAGTATAAGTAATAAAATCGCTAGTATCATCCATCATTACAGAAGGATAAGATGAATACGTAACAATCATTCAACCTCCTGAAATCATTAAAAATATTACTGCATAATGACTTGTTCTAGTAAAGCTCAAAGTCGTGTTCAGCGCTGACTTTAATTTATTGCCTTTTCGAAATAAAAATGGTAAAACGAATTTATTGAAAGGCTCTTGTATTACTATATAATAATTGTTACAGGAATTAAGTATTTTTTATAGGATTTTTATAAAGGAGTGCTATGATAAATCCTCCTAGACTTAAAAGACTTGCCGTCATAAATGCAGCTCGTATACCATTCAGCATTGCTTGATTCATTGAAAGATCATGATAAAAACTGCTTGTACTACTCATTATAGTAACCAGCAGAGCAGTTATAATAGCCCCAGCCACCATACGAAGAGTATTATTGACCGCTGTTCCATGTGCGATTAAACGTATCGGTAAAGCATTCATACCAGCAGTTGTTAATGGCATCATAACCATAGTAATACCAAGTGAAATGAAACTAAATATAGTAGAAATGTACAAAATAGTAGAATGATAAGAAAGAAAAATAAAGGCTATATTTCCACCTAAAATAAGACTAAACCCTGCTATTGCCAATAATCTTCCACCTAATCTATCGAAAATTTTCCCTGCAATTGGAGAAAAAATACCCATGACTAGTGCTCCCGGCAGCAGCATCAATCCGGTTTCTAATGCTGTTAACTCACGTACATTCTGCATATAGAATGTGAGTAGTATTTGTGAACCGACCATTAAAGAATAAACAAGAAATGATAAAATCGTTGATAAGGTAAAAATCTTAGACTGAAAAACCCTAAATTCTAAAATTGGTTTCTCTAGCTTTAATTGTCTTTGTATAAATTGCCAAAGTGAAATAGTACCAATACCTAGAGGAATCCACACTTCAAGATTATCAAAGCCCTTAGATCCAGCAATACTAAATGCATATAGTAATCCTCCCCAGCCAAATGAGGAATAGACAACAGATAATACATCCAATTGACCTTGCTGTTTCTCAGTAACATTTCGCATATAGAAAGCTACAATTAAAATAATGATTATTGATATCGGAAACATCGTATAAAATAAATACCGCCATGAGAACTGTTCGATAAGCCAGCCTGCAAGTGTTGGTCCTACTGCTGGCGCAAAACCTGTCACTAGTCCTGCTATCCCCATGATAGTGCCCCGTTTTTCTTTTGGATAAATTGTTATAATAATTGTTTGCATCATCGGCATAATAATACCGGCACCACCTGCTTGTATAACACGGGCAAGAAGCAAAGTCATAAAATTAGGTGCGAAACCACCAGTTAACGTCCCCACACTAAATAAAACAAGCCCTGTTAATAATAACATTCGGTTGGAAAATCTACCAATGAGATAGGCAGTAATGGGTATTAAAATACCGTTTGTTAATAAATAGATGGTTGTTAACCATTGAGCTTGATTGGCATCAATTTGAAAATCAGCCATTATAGGAGGCATGGCAATCATTAATAAGGTTTGATTCAAAATTGATATAAATGCCGCAGATAATAAAATGGCTACAATCCATTTATGTTTATAAGTGGATATATTCATTACTCTCTCCTTTTTGTTAGTCATAACTAACATTTTTGTCTAAAAAAATAGGGTTAGTTTTGTACCCCATTTAAAAATGTGTCTATTATATTATTAATATATATTGCTTCCTGATTTTGCAAAAAATGATCGTCCCATAAAGCAATCGAAACAAAAAAACCAAATAATGATGTTAAAAAAGTAATTGCTTTCTGCTCAGTATCAAATGGTCTTAGCTTTCCACTATTAATTTGATTTTCAAAATAATTCGCCAGTAAATTTTGCAACTTCTGAGTATTCTGTTTAGAAATCTCATCCATCAATTTAGGTAACGTTCCTCTTTCTTGCACAGCAATTAAAAACAATGGCTTATTTTTATTCATAAAATGCAAATAAACTTCAGAAATTCTCTTCAAATCCTCTTCAATATCACCTATTAACTCACTAGTAAAAAAATTCTCAAAATATGGCACATACGAATATTCTTTCACAATTTCTTGTAATATCTCAAACTTTGTATTGAATTTTCTAAAGACAGTCATTTCACTGCAGCCAGCCTTCTCTGCAATTTCTTTCACTGTTATATTTTGATAACCCTTAGCAGACATCATTTCACAGGCTGCCTGTAAAATCTTTTGTTTAGTATGCTTCGCCATCTCATCCTCCTTATTAATGTTAGTCATCACTAACAATATATAAAGTTACGCTATGCTTGTCAATAGAGTGGCTCATAACGTAAATGATTGATTGTCCTTGCGGTAGATAATTCGTCATTTGAATAGAAAAGAAATAATTATGTCCATTTAAACTTCAAAGCTTTTCATTAAACAAAACCTAGTATCCGGGCTAATGCTGAGATTAAGATTTGTTTCCATCGTTGAACATTGTCAACAACTCGAACATAACTTATTACTTTATGACCTTTTACGATGCAAAATCCAAGTCCATAACGACAAAAATCTTCATCTGGTCCATTCTTTATAATGTCAGTGTTCAATATCATTAAACTCAAGCCATTTTTTGACTGCCTAAAGAGCTAGTCAAATAAGAATTTAATCTGGAGCCTTACACTAGACCTAATTCTAGGTCTGTTCAAAACATTTTTATTAACAAAATTTTAGAAAATAGTGCTTGTTGGGTTACTAAACAATCAAGCTCTATCAGAAAACATATCTTATAATATCAAACCAAAAGGAGGTGATAAAATGGTGCAAATTCTTGATTACAAAGCAATTGAACCTTTAAGTAGTTTTAACCCAGGAAATGCTTTTACAATTCCGCAAGCTCCATTTAGGGTTGTTTTAGCCTCAATTCAAATAAACATCCCCTCCACTGCTACAAGAAATAATCTCGTTGAGCTAGTTTCAACCGTGGGTGTGGAAGGCATTACAAATATTTCTCAAATTGTATTTAGAATCTTCCGTAATGGGAAAGAAATCTTTAATACGCAAGATGGAGTAGAATCAACTGGTTCAGAGCAAACCTATACCTTTACATTTCAAGCCATTGATTCCAATTTAATAGCTGGTGCCAACTTCTATCAACTTACTGTTGAGAATATCACTCCTAACACACAAGCAAACATAGTTGGTCCCATTTCTTTTAGTGGCTTAGCTATAAAGAATTAACGATAATAGTTCTTAGTAGCTTTTTTGAAGATCATCCATAAAAAGATGGTCTTCAACTATCTTCGTACAACCTATCCCCTAATATGGTACATAAATGTAAATGGACATTAATTTTTTGCTAATCCATGTACTATTGGCATCATTTTTACTATATTTACGGCATTTGTTGCAGTTAAGGTTATACATTTACACCCATTTCAATTTTATGGAAAAGATTATTGGAGGATTTTATTTCACTACAGAACAGTTAGGACAATTTAAAGCTTTTAACCCTCCCTCATTGCTCCTAATATTTTAGATCATAGCTTTTGGGTTATGTGGAATTTAAAAAAACTTTGTCTAATCCAACATTTTTTCGTTTGCATTAATTAATAGATATTGGGAAAAAACGTTGCTATAGACCCACATGGAGTGTGGCTGTTATCATAAATTCATACTCATTAGGAGGTATTTCAATGTGAATTCTTCAAAAATCGCTTTTTTATCAGTTATTAGTAATTCTACTATTGTTATTTTAAAAATTATTGTTGGTTTGTTCACAGGATCAGTGGCAATTTTATCAGAGGCAATCCATTCATTTTTAGATTTGCTTGCTTCGTTAATTGCTTTTTTCTCTGTCAGAATTTCCAATAAACCAGCAGATAAAGAACACCCGTATGGACATGGTAAGGTTGAAAATATTTCTGGAACGATTGAAACTCTTTTAATTTTTGTTGCAGGAATTTGGATTATCTATGAATGTATTCATAAAATTATTACACCTACCCCAATAAGACTTCCAATATTAGGTATATTAGTCATGATATTAGGCGCCATAATTAATATTTTTGTATCAAGAATTGTATATAGAACTGCTAAAAATACTAATTCGGTCGCAATGAAATCAAATGCACTACATTTACTTACAGATGTCTATACTTCATTAGGAGTTGCCTTGAGTTTATTAATTGTCCATTTAACTGGTTGGTATATTTTAGATCCTATTATAGGTATAGTATTAGCATGTTTTATTATGATAGAGGCTTTTAAAATGATGAAAGAAGCATTTCCTCCACTATTGGATGCTAGATTGTCAAATGAAGAAGAAAGAGAAATTATACAAATTATTGAAACATTTAAAGATGAATATATTGAGTATCATGATTTCAGAACAAGACGATCGGGTGCTGAGGAATATATCGATTTTCATTTAGTAGTAGAATCGCAAAATAGCATAGAAAAAGTTCATAATCTCTGCGATCGTATAGAAGAAAGGATTAAAAATATCTATCAAAATGCCAATATTCTTATTCATTTGGAGCCAGAAAATGAAAAAATAAACTAAATTATATTATGTAATCAATGACCAAATACTCACCTAAAATGAAACCTTTGATTGATGAAAGCTAAAAACGTTAGTGCATTTTCTATGCACCATCCCCTCTACAATTACAGTAATTTATACTTACATACAATGGGCTTGATGTAGTAAACTCTCACCTCGCCCATTGTCTTTTTTTATACATAAAAACCAAACCCAAGTAGATATGCCATTTAAATAGCATCTAATTTATTTCCTTGAAGGAAAAAGCTCATTATTGTTTATAATCTCTTAACAAAAAGAACAATCCTATTTTATTTCTAAATGTTTTTTTATTGGATGAATACCTCTTAAATTTTCTACTGCTATACATATTATAGATCATAAAAGGAGGAATACTTTATGGGATACTATGGTAATGTAGGAGGCATAAATAACAATTGCTATTACGGCGGCAACAGCGGTTATAACGGCTCATCATTCGTCCTAATTGTTGTTTTATTTATTCTTCTAATTATTGTTGGCGCATCTTTCATGTATTAATCTAAAAAGCCTTTTATTTATTAAATCTAACACTACTTGTTATTCTTCTTAGTCTTCTAATTATTGTCTGTACTCGTTTCGTAAGAGCTTATTGATAATATCCAATAGAGTTTCTAATGCTTAGAATTAAAGAAATAGCCTTTCCTTTCTAATATTTATAAAGGGTCACTAACCTCCATGTGATCCTTTTAATTTCGTTATTATGAGCTAAAATAGCGGCTTAAAATTAGTTGGGTAACTGAATATTTTCACGTCTTTGATGAATAAAGCCACCTAATATGTTCTCGATTTCAGTTTCATAGCTGTTGAACCTTGCTTCCAATTATGCTTGTAATCAATTTCCTATACTTTTTCTCCCATAGAATTTTTCATCAATACTTCTTGCCCTTCTGAACAGATACTTCAGCGTACTCTTTTTATTGTTAATTATCCTAAGTTAAATCATTGTAATTTAGCATATTCACGAATTTGAATAGGCCACCATAGTAAATGAAAAAGCATATGGACTATTATAGCCGCTACTAAACTTCCATAAACAAAGGCTGCTCCTGCAAAAACACCCACCCAAATATTTCCGACAATAGCATACACATACATGGATGTTTTTGGCTTACTGGTAACAAGCTTTATAGATGGTATATGGATGAGAGCAAATAAAATACTTGAAAAAGTGATTGCTATCCATACGCTAGTCTCATTGTTTAAATTCACTAATTGACACAACCAAATAAACAAGCTAAGTAAACTCCATCTAAATATGACTTCCTCTATAATTCCTCCATAAAATACACGGCTTAAAATACCTGCATTAACATAATAGTTTTCAATTTTATAATATTCTTCTCTTGTCAAATTAGGTACAAAGTACATATAGTAGAATAGTAAATTACCAATAGAACAAATAATTCCTAAACCGAAGCCATATGAAATTATCTTTATAGCCCCTATTTGTTGCACTACATCAATCTTAGGTACAATAAAAGCACCTATCGCTGAAAAGATAATGGCAGTAAGAATATGAATTATTAATCGTTGCCGATCAGTTACATCATCTTCTTTAATATAAATTTTTTCTGATTGATACATATAATAAATACCAGGTATGCAGATAATAAATACAATAATCATGTACACCCAATTCATAAAAGCTACTCTCCCTTAACTTTTTTGTTCTTCTATAATCACCTCGTAAATCTTGTTCACTACATACTCAAATTGATTGATTACTTCATCATCTAGCTTAGAATAGTATTTTGAAACTACCTGTTTATCCACCTCTTCATACAGTTTATATAGCTCTTCACCTTTCGAGCCAAGTGTTACATCAATTTTACGTCTGGATTCTGGATTAATTGTCCGTTCAATGTAATGTCCACTCTCTAATTTAGACAGTAATTGACTAATTGCACTAGCTGACATATTCATCTTTTCAGCCAATTCATTCACAGTTAAAGTTCCATGAACATGTACATGCTCCATAATCAAGGCTTGCTTTGACGTTAATTTATGTTCAAGTACTTCTTCATAGTGATTAAGCAAAGCATAATTTATCTGATCTAATGTTTGAAAAATATTCTTCATTCTTTCTTTTAACATAAACACACCCCAACAATTTAAATAATTAAATATTTTAAGTTCATAAAATATTTTGTTAATTAAAATATTAATCTCACCAACTCCATTCTGTCAACTGATAATTGCTGCTACTGATTTATTATTCAAATAGTAAAAGCCACACCTTATTTGTAGTGAATCCCAAAAGTTAGACCAAAAATCTAACAGTTGGGGTGCAGTACATAGTAGATGTGACTTCATAGTGTTAATTGAACAGTCCCTTTCAAAAAGACGACTGCCTAAAATGGTTGGTAAAAAAACACAGTAAATATAAAGTGTTTTTTAGCTTAAGAATATTAGCGACCTATTTCACCAAAGCCTCAAATTAATGAGTGAAATTTTGTTTTGCCAAATTGCTACAATTCCTGTGTTGCTTCCTCTTTACTTACAGAAATCCTTAACGAAGATGCTAGTATGATAAACATACTAATAATGCCAATCCAAACAAGCGCTGATACAGAAGTGTTCCAAGACAATTCTTTTCCAAAGAAAAATAGCTCCCGTAAGCCCTCAGTCATAAACCGCATTGGTAACCAGGCATACACCCAATCACGATAAAAGGAGGACATCATTTCCCGAGGGAGTGCAAGTAATGGTCCGCCAAAGAATAGCATTAAAGCAAAAATAGCTATTCCTTTTATGCCAAACCATGAAAGAACCGCAGATATTAATAAAAAGAAACTAAAAGATGTAATAGATAAAAATAAGGCTGTATCCATATATGCAGGTATATGGATTCCTACCATCTCATCAGCGATCCAGGTAAACCCAAATCCTACTACAAGGGCAACAATTGCTCCTATACATATTTGCCCAATCTTTGCTGAAAGACTCTCTCTTCGCGTACTAATTTGGAGTTTATTTACAACAATAAACAAAATAGCTGTACTAGCCAAAATAGCCATCCATAAAGGTTGAAATAAAGAAACAGGAGCATTGCCATTAGCACTATTTTCTCCGATCTCGTTGACATTTGAGACCACTTTTGAAATAGGTGTTACTAAGGCGGATGCCTGTTCTACTGTCAATGTTCCTCCCTGTGCTTTGAACCCTTCTAGTAGCTGCGTGCGAACTTGATTGTTCATATTATCAACTATCCCGTTCAGTATTTGCCCTGCCATTGTAGAGGCTGCAGTATTCATGCCTTGATTAATTAATATTTGTACTTCTGGCTTGGAGGGCACAGGAGTACGTAGAGATGCTTGTTTGTTACTAAAATCTTTAGGAATTACTAATGCTGCATAATATTTTTGCTTATCTAAACCCTTTTGTACCTCTTCTGTGCTTTTTATTACAATCCACTTTATAGCAGGCTCTTCATCTTTTGATGGTGTTCCAGAAGTAGTTTGTATCATTTCAACAATTGTTTTACCCATATTCATTTTTGCTTGATTTGGAACTTCAACTCCCTGATCTTCATTTACAATTGCTATCGGTAAATTTTTCGGTGTTGGTTGCACAGAAGGAAATAATGTTAGTGAAAAGATAAAAACAACGATCAATGCAATAATTGGTGCAAGCCATACCAGTTTATTTTTAAGCATTTTCATTTACCTCACCTCTTTTTGAGTTATAATAATGAACAACCTGTTGTTTATTACACAATAAATTATAAAATTGAGATTGTAACCATTCAATAATCAAAAACAAGAAAAGTGTCGTTTACAGAACACATTGAATACATGTGTCGGATAAAATTTTGGAGGGATTTTTTTGAAAGATAATTTCACGGATTTACGTGTTATTCGAACAATTGAGGCTATTAAAGATGCATTGGTTGAATTGATTGAAGAGAAGGGGTTTGATTCAATAACTGTAAAGGATATTACATCTAAAGCAAAAATAAATAGAGGGACTTTTTATGCACATTATCAAGACAAATATGATTTAATGAATCGATACCAAGAAGAAATCATGCTTGGGATGTCAAACATTGCAAAACAAAATATTTATAATTTAATTGCTGACCTTCATACGAATGGCACTACCTTGAAGCCATTCGAAATTGCTATATTAATATTTGAATTTTTAGAGCAAAATAAAAGGTTTATGAAGGCAGTATTAGGTCCAAATGGAGACCTATCTTTTCAAACCAAATTAAAAAACTTTATGTGGAAAACTTTATTTGAGAGTGAAGAAAGTCCGCTAAAACAAGAGAATATCCTTGTTCCAAGAGAATACCTTGTTTCGTACATTGCTTCAGCACATATTGGTGTAGTTCAGCAATGGCTGCTTAGTGACAGAAAGGAAACACCACAAGAAATGGCTAGGATATTATCAACCATCACACTAAATGGACCTTTTTTTGCAGCTGGCTTAAAAAAGTGAAATCAGAGGATTATAGCAAAAAAAGATTCTTTTGATTACTTATTGATGTAATAAACGTAAACGAAAGAATCTTTTTAAAACTATTATTAGTAAACCTAAATCAGGGTGGTATAAATTTAATTCTTCTAGATAAAATGCTAGTTAAAAAAGAGTGATTTGTATTTCTTCTTGTTCATCATAAATTTGAATTTCTTGAGTATCTATATAAAAAATGCAGTCATCTATCGCTGAGGATTCTTCATCAAAAATAAGAAATCCTTGTTTTGCATATTCCATACAAGCCAATACAACATCCATATAAATATAAGGTCTTTGCAGTCTCCCTCTAGAAATTCGTTTATCCACATCATAATAGGTTTTAATTAGATGACTAATTTCAGTAGAACTTGTGACTCCATTCTTTACTAGACAATAAGCAGTTTCTTTTAATGTTGGATGGATAGGAAGCTGATTATTCACAATTTCCACTAACCTTTGTTCCCTAGCTTGTTGTTCATTTTTTTCTTGTTGAAGTCGCTCATCAATTAGGAGGCTCACCTTCTCATAAATCTTCAGATGATCTACGTTTAACGATTCCTTTGGTCTATTTTTCTCTTGATCTTTAATTATTTTCAAAAGTCGCCTAAACTGACTATTTAATAATGGTACCTTATATTCTATATGTTCCTGTATATCCAATGGTATATTGATTTTGTTAGATAATTCATCTAAAACTTTATACCCATAGTCTTTAATTCTTATTTTTCTTAACATTTCATCTAGTTCATGATCAATTATCCTTAATCCATTCACAACTTCATTTATATCTCTTACCTGTAGGTTTAAAAAATCCACAAGATGAACCTTCCCATATGTAATAGTTTTTAAAGTCTTAGAATGTTGTACTGTAAATTCGTATCTCAAAGAACGGCCACATGCACACTTCCCCTCACGATTTCTGAACCCGTAGTCATGGTATTTAATAATCTTCCAATCAGCGGCATTTTGCTCATCCTCTAACAAAACAATTTCATCTGTCGACTTGAGTGCACTAACCTTTTCAGATAGCATAAAATTCCCGAAAATTGTTTCCCTACCTCGTTTTAGTTTATGCTCTAAAAAGATTCTCTGTTCTTCTGTAACAAGAGATAATAAATAATTTCTTTCTTCTTGTGAAAGAGGTTCTACCACCTAATTCAAGCCTCCTCATGCATAACTTATCGCGTTCTATATTACCATAAATGCTAGCATTGTTTTCTCTCTATATAAAAATGTCTGCCTATGATAAAAAGCAGACATTTTATATAAATGAACCCATTACTACTACTAGCAATGATTTTATTTCACTTCGAGGTATCCTTTTATGGCTTTGGAAACGTACTATTTTTGCCGTGAAACAATTGTCGTTTCAAACTTTTCTGGATCAATAAGATTAAAGGATTTTCGCTCATGAAGTAAGATAATTGTGATTGTTTGCACCATGGTAGCTTTATCACGTTGAATCATTCTAAATAAGGCTCCTTTAAGTAACAAAGTTAAAATTTTTCAATTGAAATATCTGAATTAATTGTTATTGCTACTTGAATTCCCGTTGCTTCTGAAAGAACAATTTCTGTTGGTGCAGGCTGAGCAGCATCGCCAGCTGCATACACATCTTTTTCTAATGTTCTTCCAAAATAATCAACAACGATTAACCCATGTTCATCTAAATCACAAGAAAATCCTTGACCAATGGAATTTGTTGTATAAATGGATGGGGTAATAAAGCCTGCCTCCCGCTCAATTTCTAACCCATCTTGAAAGGCGACACTACCCAATACCCCCCATTATGCCCTTTCATTTCTTTAATCTTATCGGTGATCACATTTATCCCTTTATTTTCTAGTTCTCTCTTTTCATTTTCCTTTATTTCATGACCGTTTGTTGCCACGATTAAATCATTTGATAAGTTGAAAATTATTTTTGCAGTTCGTGCAACATCACCTGTTTCATTTATATAAATCAATTTTCTTTCCTTCAATTCCCAGCCATAGCCATATGGAGAAGTAAAAATACTTTTATTATAATATTGCTTAATATTTGGGATTGCTGTCTGTATTTTAGTACCATCTGTCAAAAGAATTTTCTCAGCTAGAAAATTCTCGCCATCTTCTGTATAAATTTTAAAAAGCTTATTGTCTGACTGTTTAATAGCCGTAACGCTTTGACTAACGATGGAATGAATAGTTGGATATTGATTTAATTTTTCTTTTGCTGCTTGCATAAATTCAATAGAGGCATTTCCATTTCTTGAAATACTTTCTTGAAGCTCGAATGCAAGGTGGTCATTATTTGTATCAAACAATGCTACTAATCGATTCGCTCTACCTAGCAATAATGCTGCATTTAATCCTGCCCGGTCCTCCACCTATAATTGCACACTCAAAAATCTCCATCTTATTTCCTCCTGTTTTTATGACGAATCAAACTCCAATAATTTGCTTTAGATTTTCAAAAGGAACATATCCGACAATTGGTTCTTGTAATTTATTATGAATAATCAAACGAGAATGAGGAATCCCAAGCACCTGATATTTCGCCGCAAGCTCTGGGCTTTTGTCAACATTCACCCTTATAATTTTCACCTTATCACTACACTCTTCATTAAGTTGATTTAAAACCATTCCGAACATTTTACAAGGACTACACCACTCAGCCCAAAAGTTTATGATCACCATTTTTTTAGTTTTTAGGTGTTCTCCTAATTCCTGTTTTGTTGTTACATGAACAATTGCCATAATTTTTCCCCCTTCATGGAAATAAAAATTTTAAAGATATAATATGCTTTAAGTGTTATTTATTTGAATCAACAATTCCCCCTTCAATAAATATTAGAGACCTTTAATATCCATAATTAAAATAAAATTTTTAAGTTGTACTATCGAAAACAACTGCCATTGCGGTTTTATAACCTTCAGCAGCAGCAATTATTAATGAAGACGGACCTAATTTTGCTGTCTCCCCCGCTGCATAAATATTTTCCTGTGACGTTCGCTCTGCCTCATCTGCCACAATGCTACCATTTTCATTTAATTGACAACCAAGCTGCTCTGCAAATTGATTTGGTCGCATAAAATTAGGTACAATAAATCATCCACTCTTTCGATTTCAAGTCCTGAACTAAACACTACTTTGTTTAAATAACCGTCCTCACCACTCAAGCTATGAATAGGTTCAGTAAATAACAGTTATATCTTTTCTTTGAAGTTCATTCAATGTTGGAGCAGAAACTTCATGACCATTTGTAGCTATTACTAAATCTTTTGACCAGTTATATAAAAGCTTTCCTTTAAAAAGGGTTTGTTCTTCATCCTCCGAGATGATAATTAGAGGTTTATCTCTCAACCCCCATCCATCGCAAGTTGGGCAGCTGAATAGACTTTTCCCATAATAATTTTTAATATCTGGAATCGATGGAAATTCCTCTTGAACACCTGTTGCCAATATTATTCTCTCAGCAACATATTCTGTATTTTCTAATGTCTCAATTTTAAACAACCCGTTTGTTTGCTTTGTTATATTCATAACTGTGCCTTGATAAAAATGGACTGAAGGGTATTTTTTTACATCTTTCAAAGCTATTTCTTTAAACTCTGCTGGTTTAATGCCATCACGTGTAAGAAATCCATGTGATTCATGTGTAACACGATTCCGATTTGTTCCATTATCAAATAAAGCGACTTTTTTACGGGACCTCCCTAAAATCAAGCTTGCATTTAAACCAGCGCCACCTGCACCTATAACTGCACAATCAAATAATTCCATCATGTAAATCTCCTCCACAAGTTATTTAGAGTACATGTTGTTTCTGTTAAAAATCTCAATTTCTACAGCATACAACATGTATTCTAGCTCAAATTAAAGTTAAAAAACAGAATGATTCTAAGATATAACCGCTTGAAAATTTATAGAAGATCAGCAACCAAAAAGAATCCAAGTTCAGAGTATAAAAACATCCGAAGACTTAAAAGACTCCTTATATCTATAATCATTCAAAAAATAATGGTGGACTATAAATCCACGACTATTTTTTCACAAAATCCGATATTTTTCTGTTTCTTAACTCATTCTCCAGTTTTTCTTCTGCAGATAGCATTACTTCTTTAATTACACACTTAGGATCGTTATATAAACAACAATCGAACAACGAAGATTTGCCTTCAATTGCATGTATAATATCTAAAAATGAAATATCTTCCCAATTGTGACGAAGTGTATATCCACCATTAGCACCCGATACGGAGTTAATCATACCCTCTTTGACTAACTTGGTGAGGATTTTAGACAAATATGTGGGAGAAACATTTTGCATCTCAGCTAATTGTTGGACACCCATTGGTTTATTTGGTGTTTCCTTTGCAAGAAAAAGCATTGTGTGTAGTGCATAATTTGTAGCTTTGGAATATTTCATAACTGTTATTCACCTCAATTAGAGACTTTACATATCCATAATATCACCGAATTTTTATTATTTCAATTTTTATGTCTCATAGAAAGAATTGAATTATCGTTCATAATTTCGATTGCAATATTTGGCTACATGTTGTTTCTTTTAAAAATACATTTGTACCCTAACATTCGGGGATATTAAATATGCTCTTCACTATACTCTATTTTAATACACTTCTTGCCAATTCGATAAATTCCTTCATTGATGGTGAAATCCATTTCTCTTGATGCCACAGCATTTGAGTAGCAAATTGTATTTCAGATAAATCCCAAGGTAAAGTGATTAGCTCTCCCCGCTCTAACTCTCCCTTTATCGCCATTTGCGGTAGTAAGGCAATGCCAAGCCCAACCATAGCACATTGTTTAATGGCCTCTGCACTATTAAACTCCAGCTCGGTCAAGCTATCTGCCCCTTTTCTCAATAACGTGCGATAGAAGAAAGTCCGATAAGAGCAACCTTTTTCACTTAATAAAATTTGCTCTCTATTAAAATCTTCTATGCTTAATGTTAAGCGTGTAGCTAATGGATGATCGGGTGAAACTACCATAAGAAATGGTTCGTCCATTAATAACTCTGTATGAAGATCCCTAGATATGACAGGTTCATCCAGCATAAAGACCACATCAACATTTCCTTCCCTCAGACTCTGTTTCAAATTGTGACTAGACAAGGGTCTAAACAAAAGACGTACGTTCGGATATCGTTCGCGAAAAACCCGAAGTAATGCGGGTAGACGGTATGTACAGAGCACTTCGTCTGCACCAATTGTAACCGTACCAGTTAATTCTCCGCTCTGACTTGAGACATACCGAGCCTCCTCTATATCATTTAAAATTTTATTAGCATAGGGCAACAACTGCTGGCCTGCATCTGTTAATACAACACTCTTGCCCAAGCGATCCAATAGTTTAACGCCCAATTCTTCCTCTAAAGCCTTGATTTGCATGGTTATAGTAGACGGAACATAGTTCAATACTTCGGCAGTGCGGCTAAAACTGCGTGTGGAAGCAAGCATCCAAAATGTTTTAAGTTGGCGGATTTCCAATGAGACAGCTCCTCTTAATTCAAAAAAATTGAACGTTATAGTCAAAAACGTTTCGTTGATTTGATGGTAGCAGTATCGTAGAGTAAAAATCAAGCTTCAACACTAAATCTTGTCTAACAAAGGAGAATTGAATTATGAAAGATTACGAAATTTATTCACTAGGAGATGTCATACTGCAATCTGGTCAAAAGCTACCTCAAGCCTTTCTTGCCTATAAAACCTATGGAACTTTAAATCCCACCAAGTCAAATGTAATTGTCTACCCTACCTGGTTTGCTGGTCAGCACACTGATAATGAGTGGTTGATTGGACCTGGTAAAGCTCTCGATCCAGACAAATACTTTATTATTGTACCTAATATGTTAGGGAATGGTCTTTCTTCCTCCCCAAGCAATACACCAGCCCCTTTTGACAGAGCTAATCTCCCGCTCATTACGATTTATGATAATGTTCAGCTACAACATCGGCTCATAACCGAGAAATTTGGTATTAAGAAAATCGCTCTAGTCGTTGGCTGGTCGCTCGGAGCGCTGCAAACCTTTCAATGGGGAACAAGTTATCCTGAGATGGTCGAGCGGATTGCACCGTTTGGTGGAACAGCAAAGACGAGGCCACATGCACAGCTTGTTTTTGAGGGGCTTATTGCAGCATTGCAAGCGGACTCCAATTGGAAGGAAGGCTTCTATACCCATCAGCCTACAAGAGGACTCGCCGCGATGGGACGTGCCTATGCTCCTTGGGGATTTTCTCAAGCTTATTATTTGGAGCAGCTCTATCAGGTGGAAGGATACTCGACGTTAAAGGCATATCTGGAAGGCTATTGGGATCAAGTGTTCCTTTCCTTTGACGCCAACGACTTAATTGCTATGCTACGTACAGGGATCAACGGGGATATTAGTGCCAATCCTCAAGACAACAAAAATTTTGAACAGGCATTAAACAAGATCACCGCTCCTGCTCTTGTTATGCCAGGATTGACTGATCTGTTCTTCCCTCCTGAGGATAATGCATATGAAGTAAAACATATGCCTAATGTTTGTTTTCAACCAATCGAATCCAAGTGGGGACATTGCTTTGGAATCGGTCAAAACGAACAGGATTCTCTCGTGATAGACAACCATTTGAAACAATTTTTGCAGTTATGATAAATGTCTTTCCGTATCTAATAACAAACTACTGATATTTGATTTCTTCAATTAGGTTTTCGTTTTTAAGATCTCTTTTTACTAAATAAAGCGATCTACATCAAAAATTTTCGTGGAAGTTTGACTGAGCTCTTGACTTTATAGCTAACTAGAGGGTATATACTCATAGCGAAATAAAAAAAGAGAAGGTGAAAAAATGTTTAAAATCAGCGAATTTTCCAGACTAAGCAGAATTCCACTGCAAACTTTGCGTTATTATGATCAGCTCGGAATCTTAAAGCCTACCAAAACAGATAAATCGACTGGGTATCGGTACTACTCAGCCGAACAGCTGCTGGAGATTAATCGGATCATCATTTTTAAAGAATTAGGGTTTACACTACAACAAATCGCACAACTTCTTCAAGAAGAAATATCTGCTGAACAGATTCGTGGCATGCTTAGACTTAAAGAAAGTGAAATCGACAACTGCTTGATATTGAAAGGACCAAGCTCGCCCAGGTTAAAGAACGAATACAGCTTGTAGAGCGTGAAGGTAGGATGGATAAAGACCAGGAAGTTGTTATTAAGTGCATTGAAGAAATGCACATGATTACATATGCTTCACCAGGAACACTTGACGATATCCCAACCCTTTTCAAAATTTTCAAATTGCGGCAACCATTCAGGTGGATCGTAAAAAAATATTGTTAATTATGCTCGGTATTTTTATTTTGAGTAGCTCCCTAGTCTATTTCAGTCCCTCTTTTGACATGATATTATTGGCAAGAGTGATTCAAGGCGTTAGCGGTGGAGCTGCTACTGTTATTGCAATGGCTGTGGCGACTCGTTTAGTGGAAGTACAGAATCGGGGTCGAGCTATCGGTACTATTCTGATGGGTTTAAGCAGTTCTCTTGTTCTTGGTGTTCCAGCAGGCACGTTTCTAAGCGAAGTTGTTGGCTGGAGAATATTATTCATCCTTATAGGAATACTAACATTGATTCCATTGCTGGTAGTCTTTACTAAAGTCCCGTCTATTACTGAGGAAAAAACTTTTTCGATCGGAATGCAGCTGTCAATTTTGAAAAACAAAAAGATTGTTCTTGCTCTTGCCATTACACTGTTCTATATTGGGGGATACTCTACGTTGTTTACTTACATCGCTCCCTACTTACAAGCAAATGCGAAATTTTCGGGTGCTACACTTTCCGGAATTCTGTTAATTTTTGGACTTTGCAGTTTTTTCGGCTCCAAATTTGGAGGAGTAATTGCTGATAAAAAAGGACCGAAGTTCATGATTTATACTGGTCTTTCCATCCAAGCCGGAATGTTATTGCTTGTGTCTTGGGCAGACGGCTTGATTTATGCTATCATTCCGTTGATTATGATATGGATGGTGGCAACATGGGCAACCTCCCCAGCACAGCAGTTGTATTTGGTATCATTAGTAGAACATTCACCAGATATTGCTCTTAGCGTCAATACTTCGTTTATCCAGTTCGGTTTTGCTCTTGGCTCGGCTATCGGGGGGCTGGTGATCAGCAGTTTTTCTATAGATAATCTTAGTTGGTCTGGACTTACAATGGTCCTACTGGCACTTTTTCTAGCCGCCTGGTTGTTCGCTTACAAAAATGAAAATGTAACATCAAATAAAAATTCACTTTAGTTAATCTTTTGCCTGTTTCTTTGTAAGATTGTTCAGAATGAAAATTGAAAGAGCGTGTTTTAATATTTGATAAAAACACGCTCCATTTTGATTACTTGCCATGAAATAATTATGGTGTGAAAACTTTAACTTCTGTCAGCGGATGTTTGGACTCCCGCTGAAAGGAAACTTAAACTCGCATTCATCTCACCATCTATAAAGGTAAGGGACTAAATTTTTATAATGGCTAATACATCTTCACCCTCTGGATCCATACCAACTTCAACGAAACCGAAGCTTCCGTAAAAGTCTTTCGCGACAGGATTATCTGGATTGTAACAGATTTCAATCTCTTCTAATCCATCTGTTTGTTTAATTTCATTAAGGGCTAGTTGCAAAGCTTTACGTCCGATACCTTTGTTTTGATAGTTTTCATCTACCATAAATCTCCAAATAGATATTCTTTTAGTTGTTTCAGGCACCCACATGAAAAATCCGACAGGTTTCTCATCTAAATAAATGGCGCGTGTTTGATAGGAAGGATTGAATTTTGACTCAACGAGTGACCACATATTTTCTGCTACATAATCATACTGATTTTCTGCTACAGATAAGTCACAAACATCCTCATAATTATTTTTATCCACATTAGTAAGCGTTATATTCATTTTATGTAATCTCCTATTGAATTAGATTATTAGCTCCCTTTCAGAGAAAAGACAAAGGTTTATAAGTAACAGAGATTCATATTTATTTCTTTGCATTTTTCCCCAAAATAATTTCTGCCATTTTTATTGCATATTCTTCACTTTCAAAATCCTCAATATTACTTAGCACCGCAATCGTTAAACGTTCTTCTATGAAGTAGATAAAGTGAGAAGGATAGCCAGCCCAGAGTCCAGAATGCTCCAAGTAAGAACTATCAAAATCTTTACCGATAGACAAGCCAAAAGCATAGTCTTCATTATCAATAATTAGCTCACCGGCTGAAGAAGTTTTTGGTCCTACCTCACCCATTCTTTTAACAAGCTCAATCCCACCAACAATGCCTGTAGCGAAGTTTTGTCCCCATTTTACTAAATCCTCAACATTTGTATGAACCTCTCCATCTCCAGTATGTTCCCAAGGACTTTCATAAATTTCATATTCACCTTGCTCATTCTTCGTGTAACCACGAGCAATCGGAGTATTGATAGGATAGCTATCCACGATTGCTGTATCATTCATATTTAAAGGGTCAAAAATACGTTCCTTTGAAAATTCACGAAGAGATTTTCCACTAGCTATTTCAACTACTAAAGATAATAAAAAATATCCTGTGTTACTATATTCAAATTTTGTTCCAGCAGGAAAATCTGCAATTTGATGGCTGGCAAGATGTTCAAGAGATTGTTCAGCAGTTAATTTCTCTTTATCAGAAACCCCTTCTTTTTCAGCCAATTCCATATAATCTACTAATCCACCAGTATGATGAACTAGATGTCTTAGCGTGACAGATTCAGCATATTCCCCTAGAGAAGGTATATACTTCAAAATAGAATCGTCTAAACTTAGTTTACCTTCTTGCTCTAATAACAAAATAGCGAATGCTGTGAAATGTTTAGAGACGGATGCGATATTGAAAACAGTTTTTGTTGTAATGGGTAGTTTCTTTTCTATAGAATCTAAACCAACTGCCCCCTTATAAGTTACATTATCATCGAAACTCGCAATATAAGCACAGCCCGGTTCATCTGGTGAAAGGTTATTAAATAATTGTTGAATTGCTGCATCTATTGTTTGATTACATATACTATTCATATAAATTCACCTCTTAAAATAAATTTTTACCATAAGGTTATAGCCTCATTATAAAGTCTCACATTATGTGAACCTCAAATTTTTATTTACTTAAATAAAGAGGAATCTTTACAGGGTAGTCGTGATGCTTGTACTAACAAAATTTTCATCACGTTTATCCTAAGTAGGTTCCACTTCAAATTAGCGTTTTTTTTATAGCAATACTAACTTCTGTGACATATTCATCTCTATCTAGTGTAATAAATGCATCTGTATAATACTTTTCAATAAATGGTCCATCTAAACAATATCCATTTAAATGAGCCCAATCATATAAGGCACTATAAGCATAACTGATACTGTCATAATTACCTATATGTATTGTATAGATAGAATTTGCTTCCTCAAAAAATTTTATTCTAGTATCCTTTACTTCCTCTTCTACAATTATTGGTTGGCATACTTCTACATCATACTGCGAATAATCCTCCACCATTGAATGAAAAATTGCCAAATGTTTGCCGTTCAAAATTGGATTCGTTCGCTTTTCGCCACTTTTTTAATCAATTATGCTTTCCCATCATTTGTCGTTAACCAATTCACAATTCCTACGATTGGGAATGTAATTAATGTTGTAATAACTACTATTATAGGTGCTATGCTAATTGTTTTTGCTATATAAATAAGATACTTAATTGGCGCGAGTAATAGAATACTAGATATTGTCCATCCTGCAACTGCTACATAGTGATACACACCTTTTGCCCATTTTACTTTTACTAGGATTGGTAAAATCAACAGTAAACTAATGATTGCTGGAATTGTAAATGCGTAACTACTACCTTTGAAAGTAAGACTTGAAATCACAGCTAATACGATCCATAAAACTTGCGTGCTTATGACGAAATTCACAGCACCACACTTTTTTGAAATCCACTTCGCCAAAAAGAACGAGAGCACAATAGCAAGTAAGACCATTAACGTAAGGATCACCGAATCATAAGTACCAAACATAACGATCTATCTCAGCATGGTACGCCTCTAAACCACCCATATTTGCAAAGTTATACCCTAATTTTTTTGTTACTTTTAATTCAGTAAAATCTGTATCATTTGGCATCTTTTTATACATTTCAGAAGCAAAGGAGTATGCTACAGGATATGGAACAGTCTCCTTATACAATTGCACCAACTTTAAATCATTTGAACTCGTTTCAAACATAATCGGTACCCCTGTATTACCTCTTGCTTCGAAGTTTAGCATAACACGTACTTCGTCTAAAATATCCGTTCGATCTTGCAAAGCACTTGCTCCGAGTAAACCTGGCTCTTCACCATCAGTTAAAACAAAATAAATTGTATTTTTAGGTGCTGGCATTTGTTTTAAAGCTCTTGCCGCCTCCATAATTGTGACAACACCGTAACCATCATCTGATGCTCCAGGAGTTTCTATTTCAGAATCATAATGAGCTGTTAATAAAATCGCATTATCATCACCGGATGTTCCTTGGATTTTTGCAATAATATTTTCAACATTCTCTGCACCTATTTCTATAGCATACTCCCCACCATTTATATCCTTCACTGGCTTTGATTGAATTTCAACAGGAATATCCATATTTTGAAAATGTTTGACAATAAAATCTCTTACCTTTTTATTCGCAGAAGAGCCTATAGGATGTGGTTCCTTTGCTACTTCTTTTAAATAATTAAGAGCTCGGTCAGATGAAAAATTCTTTTCTGTTTCCCCTACTTCAACTTGAGAAGGACTTAAAAATTGACTAAAACTTATAAAAGACGTTAACAATGCAAGTAATATCGCAAAAATAAGTAACTTTCTTTTTTTCATCTACTTCTCTCCTTATCTTTTACTTGAAATGAAGTTTTATACAGATACTTCTAAAAAAAATTTGGCTTTCCAAAACCTAACCGAACGGTCAATAAAATTGTACTTAAAACTAACCAATCGGTCAAGTTATTTAATTTATGATAAATGATATAATAATAAAAAATGTAACAACCATTCTCTAGGAGGTACTCTAATGATTGATGGTAGGGAAAAAAAGGGAAATAAAACAAAAGAGGCATTGCTAAATGCT
>NZ_JBNNMG010000019.1:0-75000 GCF_050272555.1 Lysinibacillus sp. NPDC047702
CTCCCGTGGGATAGCGAGACAGACGAGACCCTGCACGGAGCGTCAGCGCAGGAAGCGGCTCGTCGCTCGCCCACTGGAAAGCGAGTAGCCTGGAATGGAAATCACCTTCATTTGATTTAGTAGTGTTCACAAAGAGTCCCTTGACCATTTAGTTTTTCAACACGATGAAATCCGCTATATTTCTGTGAAAGTATAGCGGATTTTATGATGAAGAACGATTTTAGTTTTTATAGCTGGAATTTTTGTATGATATGACGAAGCTGCTGAGCCATCTCCGCTAAATTATTAGAAGAGGCTGTAATTTCCTCGATGCTCGCGGATTGTTCCTCAGCCGCTGCTGCTACATTTTGAATATTTCCTGATGCTTGAACGGCTACTACGCCAACTTCTTCTACAGAGTTAGCAATGCTGTTCACACCTTGATTCATATTGATAATGATCGAATTGACATGATTCATTTCCTGCGTTAGCTCCGTAATATGTGCATAAATTTCTCCAAAGGCCTCACCAGATGCATGAAAGGTTGTTGAGCTTTCCTCGAGATTACTGCTGCTAATTGCCATAGATTTTACAGCCTGTGCAGACTCCTCCTTAATGGTTTCAATACGTGTTCGAATACTGTTAGTTGCTGCTAATGATTGGTCAGCAAGCTTACGTACTTCTTCTGCAACAACAGCAAAGCCCTTACCATGTTCCCCAGCTCTTGCTGCTTCAATGGATGCATTTAACGCGAGTAAATTGGTTTGGTCCGTAATCTCGTTAATTAAGGTTACAATGTCACCAATTTCATTTGTATATGTACTTAAACGTTTGACAACTACTGAAGTTTCTTGAATAGCAGTAGAAGTGACAGCCATTTTCTCAGTCGCACTTTGAATTGTCATATTGCCCTTTTCAGAAATTGTGGATGCACTGACTGCCTTAGTCGCTACATCATTGACGCTCGAAACGACTTCAGTCATCTTTGTAGAGATTGCTATAATATGATTTTCAACTTCTTCAATGGAGGATGTTTGCTTTTCTGAACCAGCCGCAACTTCCTGCATGGAAGATGTAATTTGCTGTATGGATGCACTTGTTTGCTCAGAGCTTGCTGTTAATTCTTCTGACATGGCAGCAACTTGCTCAGCGTTTTCAGCGATTTGCTGAATAAGTAAGCGTAAATCATCTGTCATATTTTCAATGCCCGCTGATAGCTGAGCAATTTCATTGGAACCTTTGATTTGTATAGATTCAACAGCTAAATCTCCCTTGGCCACCCTGCTGACATAACCCGTCATCTTTTTAATTGGCTTAGTAATACCGATGCTAATGAAATAAGCAACAATAATACCAAATAGGATGAAAATCACAGTCATAATGATACATATCCAAAGTGTCTCTGTTTGCAGCTTAGAGATAAAGGAAGCATCCATATCTATACCGAATAAAATATCCGTGTTTTTAAATGGTATAAAAATAGATTTATGAATACCATATTCATCTTGATAAATATCGCTTGTTTGAATAGTACCAGAGTCTAAAGCAGCATTCATTTTTTTATCGAAAACATAATCTTCCTTATAATTGTCTTTATTGCTTAAAGCAACAATATGCTCCTTTCCATTAGAGCGAGAAAGGATATACGCATTTTCAATATCGTATGTTTTGACTGTGCTATTTAATTGCTTTAGTAGTTGTTCATATTTTTGATGATTCCCGTTGTCTGCAGCAATGGCATCATTTTTTTCTATATCTTCAAAAATAGAATTAGATACAATCTCTAGAGATGATTCAAATTGTGTAATAACAAAGTTATCGATAATTCGATAAGACGTTAAGAATAATACCACACTAAACATGATGGAAATAATAGCAATGGGAATTGTAAAACTTGCAATATATTTATAGAGTAAGGAACCCTTGAATTTAGTGATTATATTCAACTTTAGCATCCTCCAATACTTTTAGCTTCTGTTGCAGGAAATGAATCATATTACGTATATGTTCTGTTTCAGTATAGGGAGAAATAGCAAAGAATTTTGCTACTGCAACTGGCATTTGCTGCTTTGTATCACTCGCGCTGACAGTGCAAACACGTGTTGTATCACCGAAAAATACTTCGTCTCGATCCTCTCCTATAATCTCAAATAAAGAGGCATTAATCGCATTTATATATTCAATTTGGTCTTGACTATAGCCACCTGCCTGCTCGGTGTGCCAATTATAGCCTTCTGGATATAGACGAAAGGCTGTAACTGGTCCAATATTTGTTTCATTTACTACTTGAAGCATTGATGTATGCTCCGCTAATTGTGCTCGAAATGCTAAGTTAACACGTACATAATTGGCTAATATTTGTTGATAGCCTTCTTTACCAAATGCCTGTAAAGCAGCATAAATAGCTATCGAGCTTCCCATTCGTGAGCACTCTAATGTGTAGCCTGTATGGTAGGAGCCATAACCGCGATTGCCGACATATGGTGTATCAAAGTCCTCAATATCAAGTAACTGTAGACTGTTACCTTCTTTTATTAGGAATAAGCTTGTTAAATATGGTGTCTGACCAAGCTTTTGGAAATCAAAACATAGACTATCTGCGATTGCTAGATGCTGCATACGTGTACGAATATGTGCTAGTCCCTGTAATACATCTGCCTCTAATTGAAGAGGATTTGCAGTAAAGTCGTAATCGTTGAAAAATGCGTAAAAGCCTCCCAGAGCGGAATCGGCATGGATATGTATTGGTTTTAAGGCATATTTCTTCTCAAGACCTGTTGTAATTTCTTTAATGGCTTGTACATCATCAATAGCAAATTGATCCGTAGCACCTGTTGTGGCTACTATATAGACTGGAATTCCACCGTTTTCGATAACCTCTGTCATTCGATTCTGTAAGTCATTGATATCCATGGAATGGTCTTTTCCCGCTTTTATTCGAACTAAATGCTTGCTTCCTATACCTACTGCTTCCACCGATTTTAAAAGGCTATAATGTGCATTTTCTGATGCAAAGCAATATAAATTATTTGGAACACCCTCTTCCTTTGCCTGTGGAAATTGCTTAGCAATGGCAAGACGAAGACCACTAAATACAGCCCCTTGACCACCCCAAGTTGTATAGCCGAAACTTTTAGTATAATCATAGCCTACTAACTTCGACATCATTGCTATAACTTTTACTTCACACTCTGCGGCAGCAGGTCCATATACATCCCATAGATTGTTACCGTTCAGGAGGGCATTTGTAAACTGACCCAATATACCGGGGATGCTGGCCATTGGTAAAACATTCGTGACAAAATTACGCGTATGATAAGGATGTCCTTGCATCAATTGTGTAAGCTCTTCTACAACCTGATCGAGTCCAACACCTGTATTTGCTATTTGATTGTTTTGCATTAATTCTTGGTAAAAATTAGAGGAGCGCTCTTTAATTGGTCCAAGAGACGTTTTATTAGGATTTTTTAATGCATCTAGAGAGGAAACAATTTTCTCTAATAGCGATAAAAATATTTCCCTTTGCTGGATATTTCCATCTTCACTTTGGAATAATTGTTGAATTTTTTTCATATTCATCATCCTTTATAGTTCATATTCCCTCTATTTTTTGTTCTTCAAAAATAGGTCGTTTTTCTAAAATTATAATAACATAAAATAACAAAAATGAATTTATATTTTCCTGAAAAAATATTATTTTACATTTCTGAATAATCCGATTTGTTTTGGAGGAAATATGAAAATTATTATTAAGGTGCATGAATTTTTAAAAATATATATTTAAAAGGTTTTTTAGAGCGTTTATAAGCAAATTATTACAAAAAATGAGGGAAAGAGATTTTTGTGAAGATGAAAGGAAGTTATTAAAATTACTATTTTAATAATAGTTTTGAAATGAAATAATAATTAGAAAATTGTAATACTTTTAGACTATTTATCATAAAGATTGATAAATAGAGCGACACACTTTAAATAGTAATCTGCTATTCATGAAAAAAGAATCTGCATTACTTGTGCAGATTCTATGATTTGTCCTGTAGTTCTTTAATGGTGACAAAGCGGTAACCATCCTCAGAAAGTGACTGCAAAATACCTTCGATCGCTTGCAGTTCATTGTCTGTATTGTCATACATGGGATGCATTAAAATAATCGAGCCAGGTTGTATATACTCTTTCACATAGTTAATTTTTTCATCAGGCGTTGTATAGAAAGAGTCAGGCTTTTTCCCATATGGCGGTCGAACAGGTGGGATTTCTGAATATCCAATATTTTTTATAAGCTCGTCTGTTTTTTCAATTTCATTTTTGTAAAAGGTAGGGCTCTTAAAGACCATTCGCTTATGAGAATAGGTATGATTGCCAATTTGATGACCAGCATTTACAATTTTTTTGCTTTCTTCTAAATTTTCTTCAATATCCTTTCCGATTAAAAAAAAGGTTGCTTTAGCATCATAGTCATCCAGTAATGTTAAAATTGAGTTGACATTTTTAGTTGGACCGTCATCAAAAGAAAGTGCTACAACCTTGTCTGTAGTGTCAATATGAGAGGTAATTTTACCAAAAAGTTGATAGTCTCTAGCATTCATTAACTTATAGGCACCAAATGCTAAAACAACAATGAAAAATAAAACAATTCCTAAATAAGCAATTTTCTTTTTCAGCGTTAGTCCTCCTTGCTATTCATTTGATTTCAAAAAAAAGTCTTAAAAATAATTTCTCCATGGTTTTCTAAAATTGCTATTGATCAATACCCATTGTATGAGAGGACACGGTGTGACAAACATTAATTCGTTCAGGTTATATAATGTTCATTTAACAACTACAATAAATAAAACGCATTTGTGTAGATAACTTTCTAAAAAATGAGGTGTACATGATGTCTAATGATATGCTTCTAGTTGAAGGTCAGTCAAAGGGTAGTCGATTGCGTAAGATATGGTTTGTTGTAGTGTTATTTTTTATATTAATGATTGGTATTATTGTACTTTACTATTTATTTAATAAGGAATTAAACTTTGAAACCTATAAAACAGTTGTCGGTAAAACCACTGAAAATAGCCTTGGAAGTTTGACCTTAAATGAAGTAATAGTGGATGACAATCAGATTTTATTAAACGCTACCTTTAAACCAGAAAAAGATACACATTTCGACTATCAAATTTTTTTCTTTCCACAAGTATTGATTAATGGAAAAGAGTTTACGGTAAGAAATGGAGGGCAATCCATTGCGCAATCGGATAAAACCTATACCATTTACAGCAGTGTCAAATTAAGTGAATTACCAAAGGATGAAACATTAAATTTAGATATTAGTTTTAATGACTGGAACGGGAAAAAGATGATTGACGAGCCATGGAACTTTCAAGTAGAAGCATCACAGAAGCAATTACAAGAAGATAGGAACATTTTTTCAGTGAAAAAAAAGGTGAAGCTTATAGATGGTCAACAAATAACGATCGACAAGGTTGTTTCTACGCCAATTTCAACAACGATTTATTTCCATTCTGACATAGCCCTATTGAATGATTCCATACAATTTAATATTCAATCCACATCAGGAGAATTATGGCGCTTTAATGCTGCGTATCCATTAAATGAAGAATATACACAATGGGGAGTTCGACTCGATGCCCTATATTTGACAGAAAAAAGTTATCATTTAATTCCAATTGCTACAGGTGGAAATGAGCTTGGTTCAAAAATTAAAATTACAAAAAAATAAGTAATTCTTAAGGCTTTGCTGGATTATTCTTTAATCTTTACAATACTTTAATCTAAAAGCACGATTACACCATGTAAGATAATGATATATTACATGGAAAGTAGTGAGGTTGTTGCGAAGGTTATGGGAGATCTTTTTAGTTTCCTTTAAATTAGGCTGTACTTCCTTTGGTGGACCAACTGCACATTTAGGTTATTTTCAAAATGAGTATGTTGAAAAACGTAAGTGGTTATCAGCAAATGATTACAGTCAGCTTGTAGCACTTAGCCAATTTCTACCTGGTCCAGCATCGAGTCAGGTAGGAATGGGTATTGGCTTAGTAAGAGGAGGAATAGTTGGGAGTATAGCGTCTTTTATTGGTTTTACATTACCGTCAGTTTTGCTGCTGATTGCATTCGCATATTTTTCGACGCAGATAGAGATGGGCTGGGTCCATGGCTTAAAATTAGTGGCTGTTGCGATTGTTGCACAGGCAATTTTAGATATGTCCAGAAAGTTGGTTGCTAGCATATGGCATTTAATAATAGCCTTGTTTGCACTTGGAGTAGTGCTTTTATGGATACATCCATTATCACAGGTAATGGTTATAAGTCTTGCTGCCCTTATAGGCTTTCGATTTATTAAAATTACAAGTGAAATGGATCATCATATAACAGTTGTACCTATTTCCAAAAAAGCAGGGTTCATTTTATTAATATTGTTTGTCCTACTTCTAATTGGTTTACCAGCTATTAGTCCATTTATGCAACATGAATGGTTTATGTTGATCGAAAAGTTTTATCTATCAGGTGCCTTAGTATTTGGGGGCGGTCATGTAGTATTGCCCTTGCTAGAAGTGCAATTTGTACAAAGTGGACTGATGAGTTCTTCCGATTTTTTAACAGGTTATGGAATGACACAGGCAGTCCCAGGTCCATTATTTACGTTTGCCTCTTACATAGGTATGATGATTGCTGGAGTACCGGGTGCCATTATAGCAACAATAGCTATTTTTCTACCTGCTTTTTTACTTATAATCGGAGCATTGCCATTTTGGCTAGCGCTAAATCGATTCCCTGGATTAAGAGGGGCTATAGCAGGCGCAAATGCAGCGGTTGTTGGAATATTAGCGGCAGCATTTTTTCATCCTATTGCTACAGAGACAATTGAAAATGGATTAGATATTGTGATAGCAGCCATGTTTTTATGGTGCTTAATGCGTTGGAAAATGCCCCCTTATTTATTGGTGCTAATTGGTCTTTGCATAGGAATGATACGTTATTAATAATACACTTTGAAATCAAAACCACGACTCTTTATGGTTTTGACTTCATAGTGTTGAAAAACTAAATGGTCAAGGGACTCTTTGTGAACACTACTAAGTCAAATGAAGACGATTTCCGTTCCAGGCTACTCGCTTTGCCGCTGACACTTCGCTTTCGCGCAGAGCAAGGCTTCCTGTGGGCGAGCGACGTGCCGCTTCCTTCGCTGGAGGAACGAAGACTAAGTGTGTCACGTCCTGTGACAATTTATCTGTGCGAAAGCGTAGCGACAGCAACAACGCCTTCGTGACCAACATCGTGTTGGCCTCAGTTTCTCGTCTGTCTCGCTATCCCACGGGAGTCGAGTAGCCTTGCACTCCAATCTGCAATAGTGTAGATCTTTAAATATTTTCTTCCCTCGAAAGTAAAGTAAAAACCTATTATGGATAGAATAGTGGCACAATTCTATAGTTGTTATGCTGCATTTTATGGATAAAACCACCTTGTCACTTTACATAAAGCCACTTATTGCTGTCGCTCTATTTTCGTATAGAAAAATGTTATCAAAGCTCCCTTTTGCATAAAACAGTGATGGCTAAGACTTCCATTTTTTACTATACATTTGTGTGAAATTCCAATAGATTATACTATGAGCAACGGTTGATTGGAGTGTAGACTGAGTGACTCCTCGGGGATTCAGCGTCACAGATGAGACCCTGGAGCGAGCTACGCGAGTGAAGCGGCTCATCGGACGCCCCCAGGAAAGCACTCAGTCGGAACGGAGATCAACCCCTCGTTTTGAAAAAGGGCTATACTTTTTGATTTGTCACCTTGATGTCATTGACATAATAGTATTTCAAAAACGTGAAATCAAAACCATGACTCTTTATGGTTTTGATTTTTTTTTGAAAAAAGAACTCTTGGAACCTTCATTCGATACACATACTTTTCTTAGATGGATTCATGGCATTCTAACCTTTGTTTGTTTATAATGTAAAAATGGAAAAAGACTTATGTTAGAAAGAAGGGATAGCTATGGCACGAGGTGTTTACATTCATATTCCTTTTTGTCATCAAATCTGTAATTATTGCGATTTCAATAAATTTTATTTTAAAAATCAACCTGTTGATGAATATATAGAAACTCTAGGCAAAGAGATGGCGCTCGCTATACAAAAATATCCTGACCATTTTAAACAAATTGAAACCATCTTCCTTGGTGGGGGAACACCGACTGCGTTATCTCCTGTGCAACTAGAAAAACTTCTTGGGCTTATTCGTGCGTATATTCCTATGGACAGTGTGACAGAATTTACATCAGAGGCAAATCCAGACGAGCTGTCAGAGGCGAAATTGCAGGCATTGTTTGCTGGAGGTGTCAATCGTTTAAGCATGGGGGTACAATCCTTTGATCAGGCGTTATTAAAGAAAATTGGACGTACACATAGTAACGAACATGTTTATGAAACAATTACCTTGGCGAAAAAGGTAGGTTTCCACAATATAAGCATTGATTTAATGTATGGTTTACCTGGGCAAACAATGGCACAATGGGAGGATTCCTTAGCAAAGGCCTTTGCCTTGGAGTTACCACATATTTCAGCATACTCATTAATAGTGGAGCCAAAAACGATATTTTATAATCAATATACAAAGGGAAAGCTGCATTTACCAACTGAAGATCTTGAGGCAGATATGTATGATGTATTGATGAAACAGATGGAGGGTCATGGGCTGCAACAATACGAAATAAGTAATTTCGCGCAATCTGGTTTCAGTTCTAGTCATAACAAAATTTATTGGGAAAACGATGAATATGCAGGCTTTGGTGCTGGTGCGCATGGATATATAGCTGGTGTACGTTATTCCAATCATGGACCATTAAAAAAATATATTGAGGCAGTAAATACAGGCGAGTTACCAATTGTCTATGAGCATATTGTAACAGAGAATGAAAAACGAGAAGAACAAATGTTTCTAGGTCTGCGAAAAACAGAGGGAGTATTACACCATATATATGAAGAGAAATTTAATGAAATGATGTTTACACGATATCGTGATGTTATAGAAAAGCTAGTATTAGAAGGTCTTTTGGAACACGATACGATTGGAATTCGTCTGACACGAAAAGGTCGTTTTGTAGGTAATGAAGTATTTCAACAATTTTTGCTAGAAGATTGAGCGATATCGTTGACAGAAAATGTGGGATTTGATAACTTAATAATAGTATTAGCACTCCTCTTAGTTGAGTGCTAACAGAGGTGATAATCATGCTAACAAATCGGCAACTACAGATATTGCAAGCCATTGTTGATGACTTTATTATGTTTGCACAGCCGGTAGGTTCTCGCCAAATCTCCAAAAAGCAAGAGATTACATTTAGTCCAGCCACAATTCGAAATGAGATGGCGGATTTGGAGGAACTAGGTTTTTTAGAAAAAACACATACTTCCTCTGGTCGAGTGCCTTCGGAAAAGGGTTATAGATTTTATGTAGATCATTTGTTGAGTCCACAGGGGATTAATTCTAGGGATATTCAGCAAATCCAATCAATTTTTAATGATCGCCTAGTAGAAGTAGAGCATATTATCCGAAAGTCAGCCAATATTTTATCAGAGCTGACATCTTATACATCGATTCTTTTAGGACCTGATGTGCAAAGACATCGTGTTAAACGATTCTCAATTGTGCCGCTCTCTAGTGATACAGCAGTAGCGATTATCGTAACGAATAACGGGCATGTGGAAAATCGCATGTTTAGTTTACCTCCTGGTTTTACCGCTTCTGAATTAGAGAAGATGGTTAATATTTTAAATGAACGCTTAATCGGTGTGTCTTTAGAAGACCTTCATACAAAGCTTGAGGCTGAAGTATTAGCTGTCTTACAGCAGCATGTGAGATCTGCGGATGACTTTATCCACTCACTTGTTACAGCCACGATGCATAATTCGGAAAGTAAAATTTTCTATGGTGGAAAAACGAATATGTTCAATCAGCCCGAATTCCACGATTTAAATAAAGTCCGGATGATTTTGGACTTAATGGAAACGAATAGCCAAGTGCAGTCGCTTTTCCATCCCAATGAATCGGGCATTCAAATTCGTATAGGCTCAGAAAATAAACAACTAGAAATGGAAAACTGTAGTGTCATTACGACCACTTATTCAATTGGTGAAGATCAACAAGGGGCTATTGCGATTATTGGTCCAACACGGATGGATTACAAACGTGTTGTTGCTTTACTAGACGTATTGCGCTTGGATTTAACACAGGCCTTTACGAAGAATCGTAGTGATTGATAATGAGGAGGATTCAAGTGACTGAAATAACTGATAACAAGGACCTTGTACAAGAAGAAGTACAGGATGAGAAAAATGTACAAGCTGAAAATTTATCGACAGAAGAAGATGTAGTAGAACAGCAAGAAGTAGAGTTGACAATTGAAGAGCAGTACGAAGCAAAGCTAGCAGATTTACAAGCAAAGCTAGACGACGAGGAAAATCGCCATCTACGCCTACGCGCTGACTTTGATAATATGCGCCGTCGCAGTCAACTAGATCGTGAGGCTGCTGAAAAATATCGTGCTCAAAGCTTATTATCAGATTTGCTACCAGTACTAGATAATTTTGAACGTGCCTTACAGGTGGAAGCAACATCTGAAGAAGCTGCTTCTATTGTAAAAGGCATTGAGATGGTCTATCGTTCTCTGATTGAAGCAACAGAGAAGGAAGGTCTGCAAGTAATTAAAGCTGAAGGTGAGCCATTTGATCCAAATATTCACCAAGCTGTCATGCAGGAACAAGATAATGAAAAAGACGCTGGTGTTGTTTTACGTGAGCTGCAAAAAGGATATATCCTAAAGGATCGTGTATTACGCCCAACAATGGTATCTGTGAACGAATAGTCATAGCACTATTTAGTCAATTAAAATCAGTTAGAAAACGCATCCCTTGCGTTGAAATAATAGGAGGAAATTTTAATGAGCAAAATTATCGGTATTGACTTAGGAACAACAAATTCTTGTGTTTCTGTACTTGAAGGTGGAGAACCAAAAGTAATTCCAAATCCAGAAGGCAATCGTACAACACCATCTGTTGTCGCATTTAAAAACGGCGAACGTCAAGTTGGTGAAGTAGCAAAACGTCAATCAGTAACAAACCCGAACACAATTATTTCTATTAAATCAAAAATGGGTACAGCTGAAAAAGTAACAGTAGAAGAAAAAGACTATACGCCACAAGAAGTATCTGCAATGATTCTTCAATACTTAAAAGGCTATGCAGAAGACTACTTAGGGGAAAAAGTAACAAAAGCAGTTATTACAGTTCCTGCTTATTTTAACGATGCACAACGCCAAGCAACAAAAGATGCTGGTAAAATCGCAGGTCTTGAAGTAGAGCGTATTATCAATGAGCCAACTGCTGCTGCACTTGCATATGGATTAGATAAGCAAGATCAAGATCAAAAAGTTTTAGTATTTGACCTTGGTGGTGGTACATTTGACGTTTCTATTCTTGAATTAGGTGACGGTGTCTTCGAAGTATTAGCAACAGCTGGTGATAACAAACTAGGTGGGGACGATTTCGATGACGTGATTATCGACTATCTAGTAGCTGAATTCAAAAAAGAAAATGGCATTGACTTATCAAAAGATAAAATGGCGATGCAACGCTTAAAAGATGCAGCAGAAAAAGCGAAAAAAGATTTATCTGGTGTAACTTCAACACAAATTTCTTTACCATTCATTACAGCTGGTGAAGCAGGTCCATTACACTTAGAAATTTCTTTAACACGTGCAAAATTCGACGAAATTACTTTACCATTAGTAAATCGTACAGTTGGTCCAGTACGTCAAGCATTATCTGATGCAGGTCTTTCAACAACTGAAATTGACCAAGTTATTTTAGTTGGTGGTTCTACTCGTATTCCAGCAGTACAAGAAGCAGTACGTAAAGAAACTGGTAAAGAGCCTCATCGCGGTGTAAACCCAGATGAAGTTGTTGCTATGGGTGCTGCTGTACAAGGTGGCGTATTAACTGGTGATGTGAAAGACGTTGTTCTACTTGACGTAACACCGCTTTCACTTGGTATTGAAACAATGGGCGGCGTGTTCACAAAATTAATTGACCGTAACACGACAATTCCAACATCTAAATCGCAAGTATTCTCTACAGCAGCTGACAACCAACCAGCAGTAGATATTCACGTATTACAAGGTGAACGTTCAATGGCAGCAGACAATAAAACATTAGGTCGCTTCCAATTAGCAGATATTCCACCAGCACCACGTGGTATTCCACAAATCGAAGTAACATTCGATATTGATAAAAACGGTATCGTATCTGTTAAAGCGAAAGATCTTGGTACAAACAAAGAACAAACAATTGTAATCCAATCTGATTCTGGTTTATCTGAAGCAGATATTGAACGCATGGTAAAAGATGCTGAGGCAAATGCTGAAGCAGATGCTAAACGTAAAGAAGAAGCAGATCTTCGTAACGAAGCAGATCAACTAGTATTCCAAGTAGACAAAACAATTGCTGATTTAGGTGAGCAAATTACAGAAGACGAGAAAAAGTCTGTTGAAGATGCTCGTGATGAACTGAAAAAAGCACTTGAAGCAGGCGAATTAGAAGGTATTAAATCTGCTAAAGAAAAACTAGAAGGCGTTTTACAGCCATTAGTAATGAAAGTATATGAACAAGCTGCAGCAGCTGCTCAAGCGGCTCAAGGTGGCGAAGCAGGTGCAGATACTGGAGCTGATAAGAAAGACGATGATATCGTAGACGCTGACTTTGAAGAAGTAAAAGACGATAAATAATAGCTAGTAGCTCAGTTAAGTGAAGAAGCCAAAGACCGCTTGCGGCTTTGGCTTTTCTCTTTATTAAAAGCGATACTACAAGTTTATCCTTTATTAATAAATATTTTACAACAAAAATAGAGGCAGTTTATTTAACTGCATGGTACAATAGATTTTATGCAAAAAGAGCGGAGTGTGAATGATGGAAAAACGCGATTACTACGAGGTGCTTGGTTTAACCAAATCGGCTTCAAAAGATGATATTAAAAAAGCATATCGTAAATTATCAAAACAATATCACCCTGATTTAAATAAAGAGCCAGGTGCTGATGAAAAATTCAAAGAAATCGCTGAAGCTTATGAAGTGCTGAGTGATGATCAGAAGAAAGCTCGCTACGATCAATTTGGTCATGAGGATCCAAATGCAGGCTTTGGTGGTGGCTTCGGAGGAGGAGGCGGCTTTGGCGGCTTCGAGGATATTTTCAGTTCGTTCTTTGGTGGCGGTGGTCGCCGCCAGGACCCGAATGCGCCACGCAAGGGTGATGATTTACAATATCGTATGAATATTAAATTTGAGGAAGCGATTTTCGGGAAAGAAACAGAAATCGAAATTCCAAAGGATGAAACCTGCGATACTTGCCATGGTTCAGGTGCAAAAGCAGGTACTACACCAGAAACATGTTCAACATGTAATGGTGCTGGTCAAGTAAATCAAGCAGTGGATACTCCATTTGGCCGTATGATGAATCGTCGTACTTGTTCAACATGTCAAGGTACAGGTAAAATCATTAAAGAAAAATGTTCAACATGTCGTGGTGAAGGAAAAGTTCAAAAACGTAAGAAAATTAAAGTAACAATTCCAGCAGGGGTTGACGATGGCCAACAAATTCGTGTATCTGGTCAGGGTGAACCAGGTATAAATGGAGGACCAGCGGGAGATTTATATATTATGTTCCGTGTGCAGGGACATAATGATTTTGAACGTGATGGCGACGATATCTATTATGAACTTAAGTTAACATTCCCTCAGGCAGCTCTTGGTGATGAAATTGAAGTACCAACTGTTCATGGGAAAGTAAAATTACGAATTCCAGCAGGGACACAATCAGGTGCTCAATTCCGCCTTAAAGACAAGGGTGTAAAAAATGTACATGGCTATGGTACAGGTAATCAATACGTCACTGTAAAAGTGATTACACCAGAAAAATTAACTGAAAGACAAAAACAACTACTGCGCGAATTTGCTGAAATTAGTGGTGATATTCCTGAGGAACAAGGAAGCTCGCTATTTGATAAAATCAAGAAAAAATTCCAAGGCGAATAATTAGAGGAGCTGAAGAGCTACGTGAAGTGGTCAGAATTATCCATTCATACCAAGAATGAAGCGGTAGAGGCAATTTCAAATATTTTGCATGAGGCTGGGGCAAGTGGAGTTGTTATTGAAGATTCTGCTGAATTTGCCAAGCCACGAGAAGATCAATTTGGTGAAATTTATGCACTAAATGAAGCAGATTTTCCCAAAGACGGTGTTATTGTCAAAGCTTATTTATCAGAGTCTAGTTTTTTAAATGAAACAGTCGAAGAAATTAAAGCGGCTATCACAAATCTAACGAACTTTAACATCGATATAGGGGAGAACGTTGTATCGATTGTAGAAGTAAACGAGGAAGATTGGGCAACAGCTTGGAAGCAATACTATCATCCTGTGAAAATTTCTGAACGCTTTACAATTGTACCAACCTGGGAAGATTATACACCAGTATCAACAGATGAATTAATTATCGAATTAGATCCTGGAATGGCATTTGGTACTGGAACACATCCAACAACAGTGATGTGCCTGCAAGGGCTTGAAAAGGTTGTAAAAGAGGGAGACACAGTTATCGATATTGGTACGGGTTCTGGCGTTCTTTCCATTGGTGCAGCATTGCTTGGAGCTAAAAGTGTTCATGCGCTTGATTTAGATGAAGTAGCAGTACGCTCTGCACAAGAAAATGTTGTGTTAAACAAAGTTGAAGATACAGTATCAGTATTTCATGGAAACCTATTGGATACAGTGAAGGAACCTGCTGATGTCGTTGTGGCCAATATCTTAGCAGAAATTATTATGTCCTTTACTGACGATGCATTTTCAATTGTCAAACCAGGTGGATTATATGTTACTTCAGGTATCATTGGCGCAAAACGTGATGATGTCAAAGTAGCACTAGAAGATTCAGGCTTTGTCATTGAAGAAGTATTACTAATGGAAGACTGGGTCGCAATCATCGCCCGTCGTCCACAATAAATTGACTGGAAAGCGCCAAATCATGAGCCGAGTGCTTGTGATTTGGCGTTTTCTCTTCTTTATGGAAAGGAATGTGTACCATGCAGCGTTATTTTATTGGAACCTCTATTGAAGAAGCACGAATCAGTGGAGAAGACGCACGCCATATTGAACGAGTAATGCGAATGAAAGAAGGTGACAAAATCGTAGTAGTTGCACAAGAAAATGCCCATATTTGTACAATTGCAGCCTTTGAAGGAGAAGAGATAGTTGTACAACCTACGGGGGAGATTATTCCTTCTCCGGAGCTGCCTGTTCAAGTTACAGTGGCATGTGGATTGCCAAAAGGTGATAAATTAGAGCTTATTACACAAAAAGCTACAGAGCTTGGCATGTTTGCCCTATTACCATTTGAAGCAGAGCGTTCCATTGTGAAATGGGATAAAAAAAAGGGTGTAAAAAAGCAAGAGCGTCTGCAAAAAATTGCAAAAGAGGCGGCTGAACAATCTCATCGTACTCATATCCCAGAAATCTATGAACCAATTTCTTTTACACAGCTAGTGAATAAAGTGGGCGATTTTGACAACGTTTTTATCGCAGATGAAGAAGATGCCAAGGTCGAAAAACGTACGAGGTTTGCGGAGAAGCTAAAAAACGCTTATGATAAAAAATCAAAATCAATTCTTATTATCTTTGGTCCAGAAGGCGGCATTGCTAGAAAAGAAGCGGAAGCTCTGTTGCAAGCTGGAGCACAAACGATGTCTTTAGGACCCCGAATTTTGCGAGCAGAAACAGCACCGCTTTATGCACTGTCTGCCATATCTTATGAATTTGAATAAAAGAGCTATACGTGAATACATTGCGTAAAAACTTAATAAAGACAATGCATGGGCAAAAACCACTTAAAAAAACTGTTTTAGGTGGTTTTTTCCACTTTTATGGTATTTCTTGGGGGGCGAAGTTGTAGTCCTACTACAAATTGAGTCATTAATATTGTACAAAACATGGTGCAAGAATTGGTACAACAAATCCGATGTAGTTATGAAATCTAAAGGAATCTTGAGAAGATTTCACTCTTAGCTCAAAATCCTTTTTATTAAAATATGGAAATAAACAAGTACAACGTCTATACATAGATGTTATGGATACATATTCTAACGATAGGAGAGCTCTCTAATACTACTATAAAATGAAAAGAGGGAATTTTTTTGAGTGATCAATTAGATAATCAAATGCTACCTTGCCCGGTAACATCAACTGAACAAATACCATTAAATAGTGAGGCTACTCCAGTAGTCGCTACACCGGTTACAGCACCAACTATTAAAGTTCCAGTTGTACTTGCCGAACCAACACTTCAAATCGTTGTGGAGTCGGATATTACGCTTAACCCTGCTGCAACTGAAATCAAAAGAGTGAAGAAAAATGTATTTCTAAATCAGGTTAAACTAGTACCGGTTAGCTTTGCACGTATTGGCAATACTGACTTTTTCAGGGTAACAAGAGCTAAATTATTTGTAGCAGGACATATTCGTAAAAATATCGAATATGCTTCATCAGCATGTAGTGGAGCACTTAGAGATAGAATTGCTGATGTTGCGTTTTCTGGCTTTACAGACCTAACTTTCCCGCAAACACCTGGAGGCCCTACTCCAATCTTGGGAATTTCCGAGTTTGCTGAAGCGAACTTCCTAAATGAAGCTACGCAAATGGACGCTCGATTAGATAAGGCTTTCTTCCAAAATCTCGTTAAATACAATGAGCAACCGTTTGGCGAGTTAGTAGCAGCGAACTTCTTTGAACTTGATTTTTCACCAAATATGGCATCACCTGAAGGTACTTTCAGCACATTACGTGAAAAAATTGTACTGGATCTTACTGTAAAAGTACTGCAAGTTCAACAAGTCCGCCTTGGCATTGGCAGTAGTGTAATAACTCCTGTTCTTTCAGGGCCTACACCTCCAGTTAGCATTACTGTCGATCCTCCTAATAATCCACCTACTGATCATTGTTAATTCTAATTTTAGAGGAGTAAAATGGTTTAAAGTGGGCACTCGAGGGCACTGAAAAAAACCCAATATTTGAGTTGGCAGCTGATCGTTCGATTTAGTCGAATGTTCAGCTGCCTTTTTGCTATCTAATCTTTAAAATTAAGGCCGATTTTACATTCTGAAACTCGTCTCCAGAAAATTGTCGAGAAAACACACAAATCTTTACTAAGCCATTGTCTTTCAACGGATTAGTATCTCAATCCTGCTGAGATTTGAATTGTACTCAGTGACAAAAGTAAAAATAATGCATATTGTAATAATAAGTGCAGTAAAAAGAATATGGGTTACGTAATGAGTTTTTCCAATAAAAACGAACTTTGAATATGTCTCTATAGAAGAGCTCATAAACCCCTAACATAAAAAAACATGGGAATTATCAACCGTTGCACTTTATTTGTCAAAACATTTTTTAGGAGTGAACTAATGAAAACTCCATGGATAAACTTTAGACGGATGGAGGAAGTGTCCTCCAAGCAAAATAAATACACAAATTGGACCTACCAAATTACACCATCTCATTGCGGTGAAAATAATCTACTAGATATAGAAAAAACAGATGAAACCAGTTATGTGGAAGAACTTGATTTAGATTCTAATCGGGAACTACTAATTCCTTCAAAGACTAATGTTGAAGAAGAAATCAGTCTTCTTGCTGATGCTGAAGATGCAGATGAAGTGAATCTAAAGGAGGAATTGGATTTAGCAGCCATTTTAGATTCAAGTCAGGAACTATTGATTCCTTCAGAAACAAATGTTGAGGAAGAAATCGATCATTTTCCCGATACCGAAGAGGTAGATGCAATGAACCCAGAAGAGGAACTGGATTTAGCATCCACTATAGATTCCACTCATGAACTAATTCCTCCAGAAACAAATGTTGGGGAAGAAGTCGGTTATCTTCCTAATACCGAAGAGGCAGATGAAATTAATTCTGTAGAAGAACTACAAGTAGACTCTACTCTTAAATTCTTCAGTCGTTCTGAATCTGATGTGGAGAATAAAATTGATACAGAGGAATTGACGGATAACCTTTCTACAAATTGTGTTAATGCTTGTCCTGAGCCAGTACATGGAGAAGTATGTTCTATAGCCCAAAATATACCTTTTTCTACATATGTAGAAATTAATGATTTTCTCCATGCTCCTATATGTGGTGAAAATGTTCAAAATACATTTGAATTTCTTGATTTAAACAATAAACTAATTCCCCAACCTGAAACCAAGCTATTTAATTCTATAACAGATTATCCTGAGCAGCCAGATTGTCGATTGGCTCGCTCAAAAATTAATCAAATTATATTTTTAATGAGAACTGATACCTTTGCTAAAAATGATCAGAAAAATAGTCCACCGAAATCAGTTGTAGTTCCCTTACATAAGTCACAATCAATTAAAAAAGGAGAAATAAATAATCATTCTTATAGTACAAAAGATTGTATGCATATTAGAGTTCCAGTTGTAGTAGGGGAATATAAAATCGAAATATGCCTTGAAGAATATATTGATTTTGAAAAAGGAATTGTGGGAATTAAAGATATCTCAAGTGAGGCAGTGCTAACCAATTGTAAATTTGTACCTAATCATTTTTCCAAAACATTAGGTAATGGAACATGTACAGCATTAAAGGGAAATTTATTTATAGAAGGCTATATTCATCAAAATCTTGAATATACAAATTCTTATACTGGGAATGAAATACCTGTACAAAATAATTCATTTATTCATTCAAATCGATTTTGCCAAAATATAGTATTAGAGTTAATCATCCATATGTTACAAGTACAGAAAATTCGAGTTAGTTATGACAAACAAATGACTGGAGGATAATTGAAATCTTTTCACGTAGCTCAAAAACCCTTTTTTATAAACACTAAATTACTAGTATATACGTCCATATATAGATTTAATTGCTACATATTCTAGCAATATAGAGAGTGCTCTCTAATACTAAAAAAATGAAAAGAGGGAATTTTTTGAGTGATCAATTAGATAATCAAATGCTACCTTGTCCAGTAACATCAACTGAACAAATCCCATTAAATAGCGAGGCTACTCCATTAGTTGCTACATCGGTTACAGCACCAACTATTAAAGTTCCAGTTGTACTTGCTGAACCAACACTTCAAATCGTTGTGGAGTCGGATATTACGCTTAGTCCTGCTGCAACTGAAATCAAAAGAGTGAAGAAAAATGTATTTCTAAATCAGGTTAAACTAGTACCGGTTAGCTTTGCACGTATTGGCAACACTGACTTTTTCAGGGTAACAAGAGCTAAATTATTTGTAGCAGGACATATTCGTAAAAATATCGAATATGCTTCATCAGCATGTAATGGAGCACTTCGAGATAGAATTGCCGATGTTGCGTTTTCTGGCTTTACAGACCTAACTTTCCCGCAAACACCTGGAGGTCCTACTCCAATCTTGGGAATTTCTGAGTTTGCAGAAGCGAATTTCCTGAATGAAAGAACTCAATTGGATGCTCGATTGGATAAGGCTTTCTTCCAAAATCTCGTTAAGTACAATGAACAACCGTTTGGCGAGTTAGTCGCTGCGAACTTCTTTGAACTTGATTTTTCACCAGTTATGGCATCACCTGAGTGTACTTTCAGCACATTGCGTGAAAAAATTGTACTGGAACTAACTGTAAAAGTATTACAAGTTCAACAAGTCCGCCTTGGCGCTGGTAGTGCTGTAATAACTCCTGTTCTTTTAGGATTAACTCCTCCTACTAGTCCTTAATAAGTTTTAGAGGAATACAACAGATAAAAATATTCTAACTTTAGTAGTGCAAATCATGGTCAAGGTTTGTACTGCTATTTTTTTATGAGACTAAAAAGAGTCCTTTAAAAACCGAGCATTCCTCACACGCTTATGTGAAGCAGTCAAGGATGTTGGGTGGGATTGTGTAATACATTTAGAGAGTTAATGATAATCCAAGTATGTGACCCACTTGTGAAAGAACTGTACATTATATGAATTTGTACTCCTTTTAAACTTTTTCAAAACTTCATGTACTAATATTTCCTCTCTCGCCCGTCTTCTTGTGATTTTTTTAAACTTTGAGCAATAACTCTTGCCGTTAGCATTAATAGTGGTAATTCTAATGAATCATCATCAGAACTCATTGTTAACGTATACATGTTATAAAAATCATTAATAATCCCACCTATACTATGAACTATCTATGACTGACGAATCTTTACTGATAAATATTAAAAATATTGGAAAATATTTAATTATATTATATGATGGTTAATATAATGAAAAATACATATGAAGAAATTTGCACTGATTTTACTTTCATCTAAATTATTAATTAGCCCAATGGCATTTAATTTACAAGTTGAGAGGAAACAACCCCGTTCATGAACTAAGTTCTTTAGGTTTGGGGAATAATGTTTTTTTTAAGAGCGCATACCAAGTCTAAAGTGTATTAAAAAAATCTAAAGAATTTTGGAATTTAACAAATATATATTAAGAGCGCAAAAGCTATTTGCAGTAAATAAAGGGGCGATATTATGAAAATGGGTTTGAATGATTCATCTGTTGTTAGGGGATTGCAAACAGGCAATATCGGTATGACTAACATAAGCAATAAAGGCTCTATTAACACCAATGCAAGCGCCAAAAATAGCGCAGCAGTTATTTTTAGCCGTTCATCTTTTAGACCGAATGTGTCAAACGATACATTAAAAGATTTTTCGAATGACTTAACTCGAATAAAGCTAAGTTTAAGAAATAATTCCGATAGCAATGCTGATAGCAAATTATTAGACGAGTTTTTGACGAAATATAATGAGTACAAAGAAAAAGGCCTATTTGACGGACAGACAGACGATAACAACACCAACCAGATTTTTCAGAACAGTGTTTTAGATTTGGTTGATGAATTTCGTGCTAAAGCCGTAAATGAAGAGGCCCAAAACTATTTTAAGGAAATGAAGGCAAGAGGTGATATGGGGATGTTTCTTGTCAGGGCTTTAGGTATAACAAGTGGGCATGTTGATTGGTCTGATAAAGGCATTTCCCGAATGATGGAGTTATACGAGGAAAAGTTAAAAGACGGTACGTTAAATTCTGATAATGCTGAAATACTCGATTTGGACGCTTTTAATAAATATCGCGAAAAAAATAGCAAGGATACTGAAGAAGCAATCAAAGAGCGTGAGGCATACAGCTTATTATTGAAAAAACTTGACGCATTTAAAAATTCCTTAGTTCAGTATTTCGAAGGAAAATAACAAACTGCAATAGATAAACCCAAACATTTGAGAAGTTTTTAATCTCAAATAGTTTGGGATTTTTTGTTTAAATAATCATAAATCTTGATGAGATGATGAAAATTATTTTCAACTCTTAAATAAGTTATTTGAAAAACGTGACGTAAATGGTTTGATGAATATGGCGAATCCATTTTAACCTACATACTATTAATAGTAAAAGACTATCAACATGCAGAGGATTTAACGCAGGAAACTTTTATAAAAGCTTATAAAAAACAACATGAATTTGAACATAAATCAACGGTGAAAACGTGGTTATTCTCAATCGCTTTTAATGTGATAAATGACTATTTTCGAAAAAAACATCCGTTACAACATTACTTAGGTATAACAATAGCGGAAAAAGACTACAAGCCAATACCTGAACAAATCGTAGTAATGAATGATCAAACTGAACAATTATATAGATCCATTCAACAATTAAAACCTTCCTACAGACATGTGATCATTTTGCGGAAGTTAAAAGAATTCTCTACGGAGGAATCATCTATCGTTCTAAACTGGTCTGAAAGTAAAGTGAAAATGACTTTAAAAAGAGCTTTAGCAGAACTTAAAAATGAATTATTAAAAGGAGGGCTTACCTATGAAACCTTTTTCAGATGAACAATTTAGTGATTTGGAACAAGAATTAAAGATGACAGACAAATCCAAAAGCCTATTAAGAAATAAAGTATTGCAGAATACAGTTATAATCAATAAACGTGAACTTAAAAATAATCGTGATTGGCAATACAATACTATTGCTGTCATATTAACAGCAGCCGTCATAATATTTCTTACTACACAGTCATTAGATACTTTAAGGCATACAGCAAATAAAATCTTATATAACAATGAGATATTTGAACCAACAGAAGTTAAGATGATGGATGAAATAGTAGTACAAGACCATATTGAATTTACGATACAAAGTAATAATTTTGGTAAAATAATTAATCCATCAAATTCAGGACCTACTTCTAATTATTTAATTAATAATAATAATGGTGAAATTTATTTAGATATTTTAGTAACTGTAAGAAACATATCGCCTACTGAGTTATCTGAGGCAGATGATTTTATGAGTATTGAAATCATCTATGATGAAAGAGAAGAATTTAATTCATTTACTAGTTTTGAAAGAGAAAGTTTTGAAAGAGTTGAAGAGAATAAATTTAGTGGTTTAAACAATTCGAGTATTGAACCATTGGAGACTAGAGTGGTTCATTTTTTAACCTCTGTTCCAGCAAGTATAGAGAAAGATGGTAAGCTATTGAAAGCAGTAATTACAGCCAATGGGGAAAATTATGAGTATGTAATTCGATAACTTAAGCTTAAAATATAAATTTGATGATTTAAGAAATTACGTTCTTAAACTCACGGGGTGCTTTACTTGAAGATCATTGAGTTGCGGTGAAGAAGTAGAGGGTGGGATATCTGGATTAGGTATTTCAACAAGTACGACTATCGCTAGTTCAAAGGGCTATACTTTAAATGTTGGACCTAACAAAAAAGTATACATGGCATATAGAGTAAAATATCAAATAGAAAAAGGAACAAGAGAATATTACGACATTGTTACTGGTAAAGTAATGAAAAGAAATTCTTATACTGTAAAAACTCCAATAAGCGGAGAGTATGTATTATTAAATGTAAAATAAAAAAGACTATTTAATAGTCTTTTTTTCATAGTGTTGAAAAACTAAATGGTCAAGGGACTCTTTGTGAATACTACTAAGTCAAATGAAGATGATTTCCGTTCCAGGCTACTCGCTTTGCCGCTGACGCTTCGCTTTCGCGCAGAGGTCCTGTGATAACGCCTTCGTGACCAACCTCCTGCTACTGCCGCTTCGCTTTCGCGCAAAAAACATCTGTTGCCCCAAGCGGCTCATCGGACGCCCCCAGGAAAGCACTCAGTCGGAACGGAGATCAACCCCTCGTTTTGAAAAAGGGCTATACTTTTTAATTTGTCACCTTGATTTCATTGACATAATAGTATTTCAACAAACATGAAATGACCACTCATCATAGAGTGGTCATTTAAATCTTTAAAGTATTGATTTCAAAAGGTTTGTGTTATTATAGTTCACGTATCTAAATTAAGTACATTAAAAATAAGTAAAGTAAGAAACACAATGTAATGTGATGTTGAAAGGATGATATATATTATGAGTAACGAGCGATCAAAAATCGTGAGTTTCCATACTCTAGGTTGTAAAGTAAATCATTATGAAACTGAGGCTATTTGGCAGCTGTTTAAAGAACAAGGCTATGAGCGTACTGAATTTGATCGTCAAGCAGACGTTTATGTCATAAATACATGTACCGTAACAAATACTGGGGACAAAAAATCTCGTCAGGTGATTCGTCGGGCTGTACGTCAAAATCCAGATGCTGTCATTTGTGTTACAGGGTGCTACGCTCAAACATCTCCAGCAGAAATTATGGCAATTCCTGGTGTAGACATTGTTGTAGGAACGCAGGATCGTACAAAATTGCTTGGCTATATTGATCAATATCGTACTGAACGCCAACCAATTAATGCTGTACGCAATATCATGAAAAATCGTGTCTATGAAGAATTGGATGTACCTGCATTTACAGACCGTACACGTGCATCTTTAAAAATTCAAGAGGGCTGTAATAACTTCTGTACTTTTTGTATTATTCCATGGGCTCGCGGGTTAATGCGCTCACGAGATCCTAAGGAAGTACTACACCAAGCACAACAATTGGTGGACGCAGGTTATCTTGAAATTGTACTAACAGGCATTCATACAGGTGGCTATGGACAGGACTTAAAAGATTATAACTTAGCGCAGTTACTACGTGATTTAGAGGCGAATGTGAAAGGCTTAAAACGCTTACGTATTTCTTCAATTGAGGCTAGTCAATTAACAGATGAAGTCATTGAAGTTTTACGTGAATCAAATATTGTTGTTAATCACTTACACATTCCAATCCAATCAGGTTCTGACACGGTTTTAAAACGCATGCGTCGCAAATATACAATGGAGTTCTTTGGTGAACGCTTAACAAAACTAAACGAGGCTTTACCAGACTTAGCTGTTACTTCTGATGTTATCGTAGGTTTCCCAGGTGAGACGGAAGAAGAGTTTATGGAAACATATAACTTTATTCGAGATCATAAATTCTCTGAGCTGCATGTATTTCCATTCTCTCCACGTACAGGGACACCAGCTGCACGTATGGAAGACCAAATTGATGAGGATATTAAAAACGAACGTGTTCACCGATTAATCGCTTTAAATGACCAGTTGGCGAAGGAATATGCCTCTCGCTTTGAAGATCAGGTTTTGGAGGTTATTCCAGAAGAGTTTGTTCATGATGGTAGTGAGGAAGAAGGACTACTAACAGGCTATACAGATAATTACTTAAAAGTAGTCTTTGAAGGCCCTGAGAATCTAATTGGACAGCTCGTGAAGGTGAAAATTACACAAGCAGGATACCCTCATTCTAAAGGACAATTTGTGCGTGTGTTAGAACCAGTTAAATAATTAAAAGGAGGATTGCCTATTTTTAATAGGTCAATCCTTTTTTGTTTTGTGTAGGGTAAAAAAGAATTGAAGCAGAGCGAAAGTCAGGGTAAGCCGATCAAAAAAGTCTAAAGCAGAGCTAAAGTCAGAGTAAGCTGATCAAAAAAGTCTAAAGCGGAGCGAAAGTCAGAGTAAGCTGATCAAAAAATACTAAAGCGGAGCGAAAGTCAGAGCAGGCTGATCAAAAAATACTTAAGCGGAGCGAAAGTCAGAGTAAGCTGATCAAAAAATACTAAAGCGGAGCGAAAATCAGAGCAGGCTGATCAAAAAAGTCTAAAGCAGAGCAAAAATCAGAGCAGGCTGATCAAAAAAGAAGCACTCCTGGTAACAATAATTAAAAGAAATTAGACGATAATGTAAAAAAGTGATATGATTCCAAGAGGTACGTACATCTTGGGATGCGAAGGAGAGTTTTATAATGGGACAAAATTTTGCACGTATGATTGATCATACTTTATTAAAGGCTGAGGCTACGCAAGAACAAATTGAAAAACTTTGTGCAGAGGCAAAACAATTTAGCTTTGCTTCAGTATGTGTAAATCCGACATGGGTTAAGTACAGCAGTGAGTTATTACAAGGATCAGACGTTGTAGTGTGTACAGTTATTGGTTTCCCACTTGGTGCCAGTACTTCAACGGTCAAAGCATTTGAGGTAAAAGATGCAATTGCGAACGGTGCAAAAGAAGTGGATATGGTTATTAATATCGGTGCATTAAAGGATAAAAAATATGATGTTGTACAAGCCGAGATTGCAGCGGTGGTTGAAGCAGCAAAAGGTAGTGCACTTGTGAAGGTTATTATTGAAGCATGCCTACTAACAGATGAAGAGAAAGTAAAAGCATGTGAATTATCGGTGGCAGCAGGTGCTGATTATGTGAAAACTTCAACAGGTTTTTCTACAGGTGGCGCAACAGCAGAGGATATTGCGTTAATGCGTAAAACAGTAGGTCCAGAGCTTGGTGTAAAAGCTTCTGGGGGTGTACGAAGCTTAGAGGATATGAAAAAGATGGTGGAGGCAGGGGCTACTCGTATTGGAGCAAGCTCGGGCGTAGCAATTATGAATGGCTTAATTTCAGACTCTAATTATTAATAGTAATGAAAATCTTTATATAGTCAGGGATACGGGGCTGTTCTTTATGAACTAGCCCCACTTTTAGCCCCAACTTCATTTAAACTCTGACTAAATGCCGCTACGGATGCCTCTTCCATTTCTTTAAGAACATGACCATATATTTCGTAAATCATTTTAGGAGTGTTTCCTAAACGTTCTGCTATGACCTTCACATTCAGACCATGATTCAATAAAATAGTGCAATGCGTGTGCCTTAAACCATGTAAAGTTATTTTGGGAAGCCTGGTTCTTTGAATAATCTTATACATGATTTTGGCTGTGTTGTTTGGTCCTATAGGTTCCCCTGACAAATGTGAGATAAAAACAAATGTATCATCATTCTCGTATTCATCTTCATCCATCAGTTTTAGTCCATACGACAACAATTTTTGCTTACACCATTTTTTATAGGTTTCTAATTGCTTCATAACAGCTTCTTCCACTAAAATGGTTCTATAGCTGTTTAGTGTTTTAGGCTTATGGGTGCCTCCATAATCCCTGGAACGTTCAATTGTTATTGTATGCTCTTTAAAATTAATATTTTTCCACTGTAATCCACATGCTTCACCGCAGCGCATTCCTGTATAAGCAATTACGAGTAAAAAAGTGTAATTTGTCATGTTTTCATTTTGTTTAGCATCATTCAAAAAAGTTACTAATTCGGTAGGTGTGAGATAATTTTCTTGTTTCTTTCCAGTTTCATCCCTTTTAGTATTAGCAGGTAGTACAATGTCAACAAGAGGATTGTGGAGCAATATTCTTTCTTTAATAGCAGCATTAATAATTGTTTTAAAGACATTGTGAGCTTGATGCACTGTACTAGGCTTGTACTGTTCTGCTAACACGTCTATAAAGTTTTCTTGATAAGATAACATCATTAAGGTTTTGAAGCTTATAGCGCCCTAGTAAAGGCTTAAAATGGAGACGTATAGCTTGCTCACGAATGAGAACTGAATTATCGCTCCATTTTTTCTTTTTACAATTCTTCTCAAACCATAGATCTACATAATCACTAATAGTTAAATTATCATTTTCTATATGTTTAGTTTCACCGCGCAGCGTTGCAGCCTTTACTACCAGTAGGCTGGAACAATTGCCTAAAGAAGATGTTGAAATGCTTCAGCAGTTCTATATGAAGCGTCAGATGGTTGACTATGAGCTATTGTAATAAAAAAGCATCTCACAACGAAAGAAGCAGTTTATGCTGCAGACACAGCAGCAGCCGAACAGCGTACAAAAGAGATCAGCGATAAGATTGAAGGACCAGCACCAAAAATAAAGTATTAGGACTGGTGTAGTGCTTTTTAAATGCAGGAGTACATGTTAAGAAATGCTAAGGTAGCAACATTCCGAAACGGAACTCATTTCACTTCCCAAACGGAACAGGTTAGTAAGAAAACATAAGTATTGGTGATAGTTAGAGTATTTCAAAACCTAACATTTAACGGAGTACTCCAATGCAGTACTCCAATCAACTATGACAATTTTTCGTAGTACTACCATGCTGCAGAACGAAAAAAAGGATGCAACCATGCAACCCAAAAAACTAAAAGGTTGCACCCATTTTGAACGTTTACGAAACACAGCAGCCTTACTATTACACCCCAAGAAACCCCAAGATTATAGCCCTTTTAGGAATGATAGGTGAATGGAACGTTCCAATGTAGTGCTCCATTACTTTTCCAAAACGAACACTGATTAAGAGGTGGTACTATGCGATGAAAGAGGAATGTTATTATATAAGGGTTAACAACCAAACCATGCCGTTAGCTCAATAAAACAGACGTAGAGGATTCTCAACGCCTGTTTTGTTTATTATTTATTTTGCTAATTGCTCATTCCCATCTTCATCCACTAGATAAGCATGAGACTTCGCCGCTTCTTCGATTTCTTTAAATGCCCAATGTGTCGTTTTCACGTCTGCAAAGCTTGGTATTGTGACACCTTGCAATGGACCACGCTCAAACATACGATTCATCATCACAACAGCTTGTGCTCGTGTTAGATGGGCATCTGGCGCAAAGCTACCATCCTGATGACCGTTGATAATACCCGCTACACGATTTGCTTCAATAATCCATTGTGCCCAATGTCCTTTTGTATCGTTGAAGGTAATCGCACCATTTTCTTCAATGTTAAATTGCTTAAAGTTTGCAATTACTGTAGCCATTTGTGCACGTGTAATATTTTCCTCTGCTCGAAAATTACCATTCGCATCACCATTCATTATGCCTTGCTCTTTCACAAAGGCAATCGCTCCTACTGCATGATGAGTGCTCGTCACATCTTTAAATGGTGCTGTGTCTCCCATTGAATCGTCTGTGTAGCCTAAAATACGAGCAATCATTGTAGCTATTTGTGCACGTGTTACATTTTTCTCAGGACCAAATGTGCCATCTTGGAAACCTTTAATATAGGCAGTATGTGTATTTTTTATTACTGTTTCCTCTAGTTTCGTATCTTCTTGGATTTGAATAATTGTAAAGGTACTGAATTTCTCTACAGTAAAACTTAAACCTACTTGTCCATTCTCCATCATGATAACATCTGGTTTCACAATTTTATTTTCACCGTCTGAATGTTCGATAAATATACGCTCATCTCCATTGCTTGATAATAGAGTATTTTGCAACGGTAATGTTACTACTATTGAACGCTGTGGCATATTCGTCACAATCACCACTGGACGTGCCATGACATGAACATTACCAGTTGGTAATGTTTCATGTACAAAAGCCTGTGCACGTGCTTTCACCGCTTGAAGCTCAAGTGGTGTTCTCAAAGGTGTTATTTGAAAATTAAAACCATTATTTAACCCATCAAATGAGCTATTTGGTACAGTAATACGACCATTAATAGATGCAATTTCTAGTGATAGACCATTCTCACGTAGTAATTGGAGTGATGGCATTGACACATCCACTGTTGCTGTTTTCACTTCATCATTGACATCTGGCAAGACCATACGAACAGTATTGATGCCATTTGCTCTTACCTCTAACAAAGCTTCTCTCGCTTGCACCTCTGTTAATGGCACAAAATCTGTAATATCGCCATTTGGTTGTTTTGTACGCTCTAGTTCTATTGGATTGTTTCTTAATAAATTTCTACCATTCCCTTCAAGGGGCACTAGAATTTTTCTTTTCAAGTCGATTGGCGTTGGACTCGGTCTCACTAAATCATTATCTGGGTAGAATACAGGTATTCTCATCAATGCATTCTGTGCCAGCGTTAATTGCGTTAATGCTTCATTCACCACTAGCTGTGATGCATTTGGATTACTATTGACATTTTTAGCCTCTATCAACTTCGCTTGATATGCCGCCCAACTTGCTGACGTATACTCACTTGCAATGAAAGTCCTTTCTTCCGCTATTTTTTGTTGCAATAGTGTTTTATTTCCTACTAATATGGTAAACGATTTTGTCTTTGTTACTGTTTGGCTGTTATTTGCAGCTTGCACGGTTAATGTATACATGCCATCTAACAACGCATTAGTAGGAATAAATGTCCATTCACCTGCTGCTGAATTTACTGTTACTTGCCCCTGAATTGAGTGACTTCCTGTATCTGTTAGTACCACTGTAATAGCATCAGGTGTCGTATTTTGAGCTACCGTCCCACCAAATATTGAGGTTGATGTTGAAATAGTAGGTGTTCCTTGTTGCGTTAGTTCCGTTGGTTTTGTTATTTGTAGTGCTGCATTGAACGGATCCTCTGCCACCACTGTAAAATTTCCCACAGCTTTACTATGCGGACCTGCTAAATTCGTAGGTATTGGAGCTGTGTATACGACTGTTAGTTCACTATCAGATGACAATGCAAGAGTAGATGCGAGTTGAATCTCTAATTGTTTTGAATTTGCGCCAACTATAATACTATCAATATCATTTAAAGCTATATTATTACCGTTATGCTTTACTATAAACCCATCTTTGCCAGTATTCGTAATAGCATAATTAAAAGGAATCGTAAGTATACGAGTAGCTAAATTGAAAGTGACCATTGTTGGCACGTTTAATGCTAAGTTTGCTCCATGTGTTTGTAGGTCTAACAGCGCTTCATCTATTTCTTGTTGTATCGCCACTGGATTTGCTAATACGATTTGTGCCTTATCTAAAGCTGTTTTATATAGTTCCCAAGTTGTTGCAGTATAGTCTGCTTCCTGTAAAGCAGGGGTACTTGGTATTTGTCCTGTCACTTTCTTCACTTCATTGCTTAAAGCAGTTTTATCCATAAATACAATCTTTTTGGATGCTCTTAATGTAAAAGTTGCATCTCCCAGCATACCTCCATATTCAATAGCATAGCCTTTTATTGTATTACTACCACTTTCATTAAAATCATTCCATTGTCCATTTGCCCCATCTATAAACCCTAAATACTCGGTGCCACTACTACTATTATTAGGTTCAACTAATCTCCAATTCGTATACATTCCCGGTACAGGTGAGCCATTTAAGTGAGCATAATTGTCATAAAACTTTAATCCTTTACCTCCATCCACTAACCCCTCTGGACCTGTTACCCAACGCCAATCACCAGGAGGGTCTATAGTAGGACTTGTCGGTGAACGTTTAATATCCTGTGCACCAATCCATGTACGAGATGGTGTGGTAGTAGGTAGTCTTTTGCTAACAGTCTCATTTTCTGTTGCATCAGTAATTGTAGCAAGATACCCTTTACGACCGAAATAACTTCTCAGCTTTGCCTTACTTTCAGCACTATACCAACCTAGTGTAGCACCATTGTCGATATAGTCATAAAAATGCCCATTATAAGGTAATGCCTTCCCTAAGTTGAACGTAATATTACGTGTTGTCCAATCTGTTGCTGTTGTCGAAAATTTCACATTGCGTAATGCCGCTTGATAGTTTGCAATAGTCGCAGCACCGCGTAGTGTTAATTCCCCTCTGGATGCATCAAACGTATGCGTAATACCATTAGCATTCAAAAATTCGAGTTTATCCCCTGGTTGGAAATTTTCAATGGTGATGATTGCTCCATTTACATCACTTTCATAGCCTGTTAAGACAGCCGTGTCTAGAGCTACATTTGCATCTACTACAACCGAGCTATTATCAATGGCATTATTGATGACAGCAGCCACTGTATCATTTGGGGATGTTGTAATCGCTGATGTTGTTGGTGCTGCTTGTGCTTGTTGCGTTGTACCCATAAAGGATACATTACTTACCACTAATATTGTAGCAAGTATGGTACTGGATAGACGTTTCCACTTTTGTTGCGTTGTATTTTGCATATTTCTCCTCCAATCATGTTAGCATTTTAGTGTATTTATCACTTCATTATAGAATGAAAAAAACCATATTAATACATAATATTGAAATAATAGGTAGGGTTAGGACGAATACAAATACCACTATGACGTATTTGCACGCTATGCAATGAACTAGAGAACAATTCAATTATTCGAATAGATACAAATTAAGAATTAGATGTTCCTTTTAATGAATTGAATAATCCTGATGTTTCTATTGGCACAGAATTACAACCGTTTGTATTACCGTTATTCCATTATTAGCAACTGTTACTATTAGATATGGAGTTCCATTTTTAGCAAGGACTGCTTCAAAACGAATAGTTTATGTATCCAAACATGCTGCTGAACAAGCATTTGATCGTGGTATTACAGGAAAAATGATGGATGATGCTTTGTCCAATGGTGCAAAATATGTAGATGGTTGGAGTGGAGAACGAATTGCTTGGTTAGAGAATGAATCCGAAAATAAAAGAACGGCAGTCTTACTTAAAAAAGATACGGATGAAATTGATACAGTATATAATCAAAAGGCAAAAAAATTGAAATGGTTGAAAAGTACTTGGCAGTATGTAGGAGATAAATAACGGAATTTCGAGAGAGAGTTTAATGAAAAAACTTCTTAGAAGTTTATCATTTATCTAGTATTACCAAATGCTTATTTAGGTAAAGGGGAATTATTAATGGCTTTATTAAAAGATTATTTTAATCAACCTAATTGTGAAGTTGAAATAAATTTAGTATTAGTGAATGAATCTAGTGTTAAATTCAATATTCAATTTCGTTCAGGGAAAAATTTTCCTGAAGTTTTTACTGAAATAGTTTGTTTGAGAAGAGACTTTTTAAAATTATTAGATGATTTAAGACAAATCGATCTTATGCATCTAAGTATGTTAGAGCCCCATGACCCTGGGTTGTGTATTTATCATATTCCTCTTTTTGGTTCTTATTATTACCCTGGACATGGTTTACATCAAGTGCCTGAACATGAAAGGGATGAATGGGATCCTTATTATAGATTATTTTTTGTGTTAGATGCAGGTGAGAGGAATGATCATAGTGCATCAGAAACTGGTCCTGGATTATGTCTAAAAGTAAAAATGGAGCAAATTAACGAATTTGTAGACTGTTTAAAGTCAGAGGTAAATAATTTTTATGGTGCTTAAGCAAGAGAATTTTTTAAATTACATAAAAAAAGACCAGCAAAACTAATTTATTTGTCGAGTTGGTCATCTTTTTATTTGTCATAATGAAAAATAGGTAACTTTGTTAGTTTTCTGTCTCATCAATAGTCTTTGAATGTTTAGCCTGTTCAATGACTTCTTCAAAGGCTGCTTTAATTTTCTCAATCGTATAACCAGCTTCCAGTAATTCTTGAGTTGTTTGTTCTAGTTTGTTCATTTTGAAATCCTCATTTATATTTTATCTATCTCCAACATTAATAATATTGAAGTTTGCTAGAAATATCAAAAGAGTCGTATTAGTGGGGGCGTATAGTAAGGTTGTAGAGCGTTTAAATAGTAAGGTGAGTAAATATGGTGAACCATCGTTAGACAATTGGCTTGAAGGGTGAATGGAAATTGTTATCCAAGTGAAAGTGCTATGAGGTAATATTAAATTACAAAGCAGATTAATGGAAGTATGGTCTGATAGGGGGCTTGTGTATGAAGCGTTTAGTTATAGGTATTGCAGTAATTTGGTTGATTTTATTGGCTATGTGGTTTTTAACTACAGACTCACCAGGTTAGGGTGTTCTTGGATTATTAAGCTAGCGAGGCAGGTTAATGAAAAATTATCTACTTAGAGAGATGAGGGTAATAAAATGAAATATTTTACTAAAGAATGGCATGAATTGTGTCAAAAAAATAATATCCATCTGCATTTAGAGGAAGAAAAGCAAGCTGAAACATTCTCAGAAGAATATTTTCAACAGCTTTACCACATTGAATTAAATAGTTGGCTTACTTTACAAGAAGAAGCAAATTTAAGATTAAAATCTAACGAAACAGCAAACGGAGATGATGATAATAACTATGAACCTTTTAATAAAGAAAAGGGAATAGAACAATTTCATGATATTTTCATACATAATCATATGTATTTAAAAAAGCAATTACCAAAAACAATAGTAAAACAGATTGCAGATATAAGGGTGTTTGCTTTAGATAAGGCAACTCGTAATGTAATAAATGCTGTAACTCAATTTTGCGAAGAAAATGAAAGAATTGTAACCACAGTAATTGAAGATTACAAAAGATATATAAAAGAAAACTCAACATTACTGGATATAGAAATTGATGGGGATTTTAGCTTCCATTATTGCAAAATTATAAAATCAATTAAGAATGATAAATCCTTAAAATTACTCCTTGATAATAAAGGGAGTTATACAAATATAGATGAGGTCATATTTGAAAATTTTAATATTATCAAACAGGATGATTTGTTAGAAGATTCATGGTGGCTGTATGAGGAAATATATAAAGTGAATGACAAATATGAATTTCACGTCTTGCTACAAAATGAAACGATGGATTTAATTGATTTTATTATATCAGCTGAACAAATTTCCTTTATAAGTAATAAAAATAATCTTTGATAGTAAACTGAGGCGTTTTTGTATTAAGTCGAAGCGAAGATATTTAAAAAGTAAAGGGCCTTATTAAGCTCCCATGAAAGAACCTAATCATCTTTCATTTTCTGTGGTGGGGAGCTTATTTTAGCGCTTCATGGCTGGCTAACTGTGCAGTTTAGTTATATTTAGAAAAATGTAGTTTTTGTTGAAATTTATGCAATAATAGAATATTAAAACATAATTCAGGGAGGTTTTTATGCAAACTGCAATACCAGCTACTTCTATGTTTCTAATTATTGGATTGTTCATTTTAGTTCGTAGAATCCGTTCTATGTACAAACCAATCAAAGGAAGAGGAGGGCGAATAATTCTTCCTCTTCTATTTTTAACACCAGGATTTTCATTTTTTCTAAACGCTTCTGGGCTCGTTACATACCTTCAATTATCTATAGCAATTTTTTTAGGAGTGGGTTTTTCTATTCCTCTTATTTTATGGTCAGATTATGAAATACGAAATGATGGTTTAATTTATGCTAAGAAAAGTCCTGCTTTTATAATTACTTTCGCCATTATGATTGCTTTACGTTATTATTTTCGACAACATATTTCTACTATCGAACCAGATACACTCAATATGCTAATTTTCTTACTTGCTATTTGTTATTTAATTCCTTGGAGAATAGCTTGCTATATAAGGTATAAAAAAGTTCTTAAACTAAAAAATAGAGTCAGTTTGTAGAACTTCGTATATCTCTAACACCCTCCATTATGGTGTTTAATTTTGTCAATACATACACGTAGGCTTAAGAGGTGATTGTTCAATTAGAGCAATCGCTTCTTGTGTTAACAGGTGCTTAGTTAAATAATCCATAACAAGACCACTCCGTGATGGGTGGCAATAATAATATGCTATTAATGTCCTACCGTTGAAATGCTGAAACACCATGTGGCAGTGAGGATGAACACATATAAATTGGATCTTAATCATTTATTCTTTTAATCTTTTAAAACATGCTCTTAATAATTAATATATAGTCAAGCAGCTGCAGAAATGTGGTTGCTTTTTATATTGGTCAAAAGAAAAATGAAATCGGATATATAAAACAAGGACCCCCGAAATCTAGGGAGTCCTTTTTGTGTTTCTGTTAGATTTTTTCGCCATCTTCCAATGTGAAAACCCCTTCATATTTAATACCTAGTACTTCAGCAATTTCCGTAAGTTCTTTTTCAGAAAAGTTATCTCGCTTAAATTTTTTGTACAAATTCTGTGGAGTTGTGCCTAATAATTCAGCTAATTGGACAACATTCATTCCCTTTTTCACCAATACAACTTTTATCTTTGTACACATCATATAAAACACCCCCCTTACAACACTATTATAAACTAAAATGGAACATTAAGATATTTTTTAGTCACAAAAAGAAACTTTTATGTATATTGAAAGAGTTGACTTTTAAACTTTTGGGGATTATTATGTAACTAATAAGGAACATTCAAAAACATCAAAGGTAAGTCGGTGAGACTAGAAATAGCCGACATGTTGTAACAAAGAAAAGGAGAGTGAAGTTAATGGCACAAGAAAGCTTACTACTGGATTTAGAAGCAGCACTAAAAATAGCACATTTTATGCAAGATGGAATGATGTTGGATTTCTTTGATAAGTACGAACCTACTAAAGAACATAATCATATGCTGTTTGTTGCGTATGATTTCGAGCGTTACAGATGTTTCGCTGAGGTAGTCAACGAAAAAATAAATGCTGCTCTGAAGTGTATTGAAGAAATGCAAAAGCAAGCGCAGGAGGGAAGTGAGGACACATGAAAGTAACAGGAAAGGAGTGGTGTGCCATGTCGGACCACAATAAGCAGCTGCTTTTACATGCAGTAGCCAATAAATAAACAGTGAAAGAGGGTATTAGAATGGAACAAGTAGTAGACAAAGTAAAATCATTAGTACATGACAATAGCCATGAAGTTTATAGTTTATCTGCTCAAATGATTCAACTTAAGGTTATACAAGGTGCAGTAGCACGTTTGCTTGAGCATATAGAGGATATTGTACAGAAGGGGCGACATGAAGATCGAGGAGGTTTAGCAGCATTAACTATATTAGAGTTTATGGACATATTGCGTTTAATTGATATGGGCTTTTATCCGCTCCATACCACAATGCAAGAAACGGTGAACAAGCTTGAAGGTATTTCAAGTGAGTTATTCGACATTATTGTAAGCCCAGATGGTGGCAAGCCAAGCATTAACAGCTTACTAGGCTGGAACTATCAGGCAATGGAAGGCAACATAAAAACATTCGTTAAAGAGTTCGGTCGAGAACCTGAGAATTTTGAGGAAGTGGCAACGTATATAACGGAAGTTGTGAAGAGGTTGAACGTTAAAGAACCTGAACAAAATAAAAAAGCCGATGCGCTAACATCGACTAGTGAAAACATTACAAATTGACTTTATCAAAAACAGTGAGCAGCTTCAACTATTATTGTGGCTGCTCCTTACCTTTAATCGCAATACGTACCAGAAATGCAATCAGCAGTAGAGGCAAACATGCATAGAATTTATATAAAAGCTTATATCCATTCATTAAAAGCTTGTCCGGTAGAGGAAGGGGCTGAGCAATCTAAGCACATACCAAAGATTATTTATTATGGGGTGAAAGCAGTTGGCACGTACCCAAAACTTACTACTGCAGATGAAGCAAAAACATGCTTTGAGTTCATATCAGGCTTAAAGGGAATCATGAGCCTCTTAACGTTGCATGAGTTTATGAATCTATTCCCAATTGAGAAGGTGTTTGACGGTGCTAAATATAAAATGAAGGACTACTACTCTACACTGGAAGCCATCAACGAATTAGGGCTAGAGCCATATGAAAGAATAGGCGAAAGCATCCTGAAGCTCATCATGGAGTATATGAACCGTGACATTATGGATTTTGCTGTACAAGGCATGGTAGCCATGAGTGCTATAAGGCATTTTGATGGTCATTTAGACTTGATGGAAGAGTTTATGGCTACACAGGGTATGGACACCGAGAACACGTTTAGAAACAGCAAAGGAGAGGTTATGTATGTAAGGCACGGCAAGCCAGTGAAGTTGAAGCTTAATAAGAAACAGCATTTGCAGATTGTTAAATAGACAAAAGGGCATCCACACTATACCTTGTGGGTGCTTCTTGTATTTCACTTGCCCTATGTATTGTGTTATTAGTAAGCTTGTTCTTCACAAAAACATGGATTCAATTTTGTTTATACCTTACTTTAATTTTCGCTGTATTAATCTCATTAGTACTTGTTTTGAACTTTTTTGAAAACAAGAGGTATATAGAAGAGCAACAAGAACAACAAGAATAAGAAGGGACGTTGAATAATATAGTTTTATTCTGGAGAGCATTTATTTGTAATAAAACCTAAGTAATGCACTGTTCCAAGCAGTGCAATTTTTATGTAATTAAGCCATTCTTATAATTGACCAACAAAAAAGATTGGGTATTTATCTCCGAATCTCTCATTCACTCTCGCCATAAGCCCCAGGCCTAAGAACTTCAATTAACATTATGTACTATCCAGAAATGATATTTTAGTATTTTGAAGTCAATAAAGCAATACAGATACAAGGTTATCACTTATCAAATGTTTCACTTTTGTAGCCTAACTCCTGAAGAGTTTAATCTATTTTTTCGAAGGAGTTTGGAATTAGACTATAAGTATAAAAATAGTATTAATGGAATAAATATTAAAATAAAAATAGATTAAAAAGTATTGATATGGTAAAATTTACAGTAAAAATGCAATTATTTAGGGGGATATTGTTGTTGAAAATAGAAAAATTAAATGAAGATATTGACCTTGAGATTGAAAATCAACCTGATGATTTGTTTTATACATATATTACTGAAAAAGAAATAAACGCAATACTTAGTGGTGAAGTAGAAATAGAATTAGAAAAAAAGCAAATCAAGAATATGAATGAAAAAGCAGCTCTTATCAGTGAAATAATAACTGCAGATACAGAGGTTATATATTCGAAATATATAAGACCTAAGTTTGAAATGTATGCAGGATATAAAGGTGCTAAAGGACGTCAGAAAAATGTTGAAATTGAGGAAAAAAACATAAGAATATATAATCTTAGTTTTAAATTTAAAAATAAACAAATTGATGCTTCGGAAGCTACAGCTATGATGATTAGAAAAAACGGAGAAGAGGTAATATTATTATTACCAGACAATACCGAAGATAGGGTAGCAGCTGAGAAACAGTTTTATATAAATTATGCCAGAGATTTAATTTTTTCACCAAAACCTAAGATGGATCCAGATTATCATAGTGTTCTCTTGGAAAATTTGAATCAATTAAACAGATTAGAAAGGTGTACTCAGTCATTACTGCATGAATATGGCCATATTTTACACTGGAGAATTTTTGATTCCGAAAAGTTGTCATTACCCTCTGAAATCTATAAATTCTTTTTGGAACAGGGATATGTAGATATTTTAGTTAAACGGTCACCAGAATTTCTTCATACTCAAAATCCTCATGAAAAAGTTTATTTATTAAAAGAAAGTTTAGTGGAGGATTATAGAATTTGGTTGAATATGGAGAATAAAGATGATATGTTTATATTACCAAACGTCAATACATTTTTAAGTGATTTTTGCAATCCAACTTTATTAATGGAAGGGGTGTACTGTATGAAAAAAATATTTAATCCATATATCAAACAAGGAAAAAAGAGTACAGGAACCACTGATATGTCTTTTGAACCAAATCGCGTTTCAAGAGGGAAAAAAATTGTTGAATTAGCGGAATCTATAAATTGGGAACCTGGAATTAGGGAAATGACTGAGGCAGATCATATGGAAATTATTAAACAATTAGAAGCTGAAGAACATAAGGAACCACAGCTTGTTTAAATTATACTAGAGATTATTTAAGCCATTGTTAATTTTAAAACAATGGCTTTTTTACATCTAAGATTGTAATTTAGCTAATATTTGTAAACATAGAACAATTCACTTTGCTTACATATTCAAATCTCCGTTAATTTTAATAGGATGTTTTGAAGCTGAAACAAAAAATACTTCTTAATCTAATATTTGAATAAGTTTAAGTATGTGTTAATTTCTTATAGAACCTTGCCCCAGATAATTTTTAGGTGAACCGTAGTCAAATCCGTTATTTAAAGAATTATAACAACCCATACAAACATCCTTATCATATGTTTTTTTTAGCGAAAAAAGCCATGGTATAAGGCTTTTCTTTTTATGTTTTATAATTAAATTGAAGTTGAAATTATTAATAACCCTAATTTGAAGTACAAACAAAAAAAGAGAAACATTTACCTCAATCCATCCACTCACACATTTCTATACACATGCCAGCAGATATTTTAATAGCCCCAATCCAGCCCCAATGCAATACAATTTTATGCTTTATTTTGCATTATTAAAAAATCATAAAGAAGGTATAAAGCTTTAAAATAAAGGGATTACACCCCATTATCTATTGAGTTTGCAAGGAAGTAAAACTACGGACTCTAATTATTAATAGTGATGAAAATCCTTATATAGTCAGGACTATGGGGCTGTTCTTTATGAACTAGCCCTTTTCTTTAAATAATCATTCAATTTATTTGGTATAGAGGTATCAAGAAAACTGCTTGCATTTATCTTTGAATATAGTTAGAATATTAAATAGTTAGATAATCTAATTAAAGGGTGATTAAATGACAAAATCTAAAAAAATGTTTACTCATGAAGATGATTTGCCAGTATTAGGTTTAGATCCATATATTGAGCTGATTCAAGCATCTTCTTCAAGTAATTTAGATCCAGAAGAAGCAAAATTAGGATTAATGTTGTTATGGTTAAGTGACTACGTTTTAGATGCAATGGATATTGAGTTGGCTCCTTTTGGAATTACGGAAAGTAAATTAGATCTACTATTATTGTTGACACTGCATGATGTAAGAAGAGCGACTCCATCTGCAATAGCTGAACGTTTAGGGATTACTAGGGCATCAGCAACTTCAATGATTGATTGGTTAGAAAAGAGAAATCTTGTTGTACGGAACCATAGCAAAGAAGATCGCAGGAAAATTTATGTGAGTTTAACAGATGAAGGGCGTGCTTTCGTGGCTAACATTTTGCCAACTTATTGGGCTTCGTGTGCTTCTAGTTTGGTCGATTTGGAGCCTGAAGAACGCAAGGTATTTGAAAAGTTGGTGAATAAACTATTAAAATCTATGCAGAGAAAACTAAAGGTGGAACGTTAAACTGTAGCTAGGTTGATGCAGTTTAATTTTTAATCGTATAATTAGATTATCTAACTATAAGCTAATCGAATTAAAAAGGAGATTTATTTTATGAATAAAGTAATTATAGAAAACCAAGCAAATTATTCTCTGATGACCATTATTTTATCTTGGACAGGAATGGTAGTTATGTCTAGTTTGTATTTGACAATACCGCTTCTCAGTCTATTCAGTGAATATTTTCATATTTCGTTGTCTAAGGCAGGTCTCAGTTCAAGTATTTTTTCACTTGGATTTGCTATAGGATGCTTTTTCTATGGAGCAATATCAGAAAAATATGGACGAAAAAATGTAATTGTTACGGGTCTTTTTTCATTAAGCTGTATAACATTGCTACTAGGTATGACTAATGATTATTCTTTCATTTTATTACTAAGGGGATTACAGGGACTTGTAGCGGCTACATTTTCACCAGTGGCACTTGCTTATACGCTTGAAGTATTTCCGAACGATAAAAAAGTGGGAGCAGTTGGTTTTATAAGCACAGGTTTTCTCTTAGCTGGTATTGTGGGTCAGGTATTTAGTGGCTATGTAAGTGAACATACTTCTTGGCATGTCACTTTTTATGTTCTTTCACTAGTTTATCTTGCTACTGCCTTGCTAGTGTTTTGGTTATTACCAAAAAGTGGAGCTGTAAATAAAGCAAAGAATATATGGGAGCCAATGAAAAGGATAGGTATTATTTTTACCAATGGAAATTTGATATTTAGTTATTTGATTGCTTTCGTTCTATTATTGTCCTTTGTGAGTATGTATATTATTTTGGGGGAGTACCTTACAAGTAATTCTTTTGGAATGAGTAGCCAAAATCTAATTTATATTCGATCTATTGGTGTATTAGGGATGATCCTGTCACCTATTGCGGGGAAATTATCAAAGCGTTTGAATGTCCTATCAATATTAAAAGGGGCCTTGGCTCTTTCTATTATCTCCTTATTAATGATGGGCTTTATCTCTAACATAGTTGGTTTATCCTTAATTAGTATTCTGTTTGTTAGTGGTATTGCACTTGCAGTACCTTCATTAGTGTCTCTTGTGGGTCAATTAGGTTGGAACATGGGAGGGATTGCAGTATCTATGTATACTGTAATTTTATTTGCTGGAACAAGTATTGCGCCTATAATATCTATTTATTTTATGAAAACTGGTAGCTTTACATTTGCATTTATTCTTCTTGCTACAACACTTAGCATAGGATTAATGTCTGCTATGATGATTAGAATCGAAAGAAAATAGAATGTACTCTAGCTCCACTTTGGCTAGACGGATTAAAAAGTCCGTTTGTCCAATGAGGAGTTTTCTTGCTCATTTGCATTGAACGAGCATTCAAACCTTTCTTCTAAAATTCATCACACTTATTTCCCTTCGACTTTTATTCAGAATAAAAATTTTTTCTACCTCATATACTCCACTGATGTAATTGAATACAGAAGGGAGGATACAATGTTTACACAATATAAGTATTGGAAGCCTTATATTAGCCCATTTGATCCATGTCCACCTATTAGAATTAAAAGCTTTGCCACACCCCCACAATTGTATATGGGATTTCAACCACCTGGATTACCACAATTTCAAACGCCAAAAGAAGCTCTTATGGCTGGAACATTATGGCCGCAATTATTCAGTCCCTATCCAAATCCTGAAAAAGGAGGGATAAAAAATGAATAAAGAGATGCCGCCGGAATTTTATACATTACTCGAAGAAATTCAAGCTATTGATTTTGTCATTGTGGAGCTAAATCTTTATTTAGATACCCACCCTCATGATTATGATGCCATTCAGCAATTTAATGAAAAAACGGAAATAAGCATGAAGCTAAAGAGAGATTTTGAAAAAAAATTTGGTCCCCTGATGAATTTTGGAAGAAGCTATTCTAATTATCCATTTAATTGGATTGATACACCGTGGCCATGGCAAGTCTAACATGAGCGATTAGGAGGTATTTATTTTTGTGGTATTATGAAAAAAAACTCCAATATCCTGTCAGAGTGAGTACTTGTAACCCTATGCTGGCAAAATTTTTAATTGAGCAGTATGGGGGTGCAGATGGAGAGTTAGCAGCTGCACTTCGCTATATGAATCAGCGTTATACCATTCCGGATAAAGTGGTGGGACTATTAACAGATATTGCAACAGAGGAATTTTCGCACCTAGAAATGATTGCTACAATGATTTATAAGCTAACAAAGGATGCTACGCCAGAAATGCTTAAAGAAGCAGGACTTGGAGAATACTATGTGAATCATGATAGGGCGTTATTTTATCAAAATGCTGGAGGAGCCCCTTTCACAGCAACGTATATTCAGGCTAAAGGGGATCCTATTGCTGATCTTTATGAAGATATTGCGGCTGAAGAAAAGGCTCGTGCCACATACCAGTGGATTATTGATCTATCGGATGACACTGATTTGAATGATAGTCTGAAATTTTTACGTGAACGGGAAATTATTCATTCTCAACGCTTTAGAGAAGCTGTAGAAATTCTAAAGGACGATAAAGATCGAAAAAAAGTCTTTTAATAAATACTAAATGGCTGTTTCGAAAGAAAGGTTTCTTTTGTCACAGCCTACTGCTCATCATTCAATATTTGAAAATAAAGTTAGATCTTTTCGATGACCGATCATCACTAGGATGTCTTTATCTTCAATTATTTGATCAGGTGAGGGTGAAATGGTTATATCACCATCTCGAACAATGGCGATGACACTGACATTATATTTCGCACGGATATCTAAATCTCGAAGATTTTGTCCAGCCATTTTCGATGGAATCATTATTTCCTCTATACTGTACTCTTTTGACAGCTCAATATAATTCAGCATATTTGGGGAGAGGAGTTGATTGGCTACTCGTTCTCCCATATCTCTTTCAGGATAAATAATCCAATCAGCTCCAACCTTATCTAAAACTTGACCGTGCCTTTTACCAAGTGCTTTTGCTATTATCTTTTTTATTCCCAGTTCCTTTAATAAAGAGACAGTTAGAATGCTAGACTGCATATCAATACCTATTGCGACAATCACACAATCGAAATTTGTGATTCCTATAGAGGTAAGTGCCTTTACTTCGGTCGTATCAGCAATTACTGCATGCGTTACATAGGACTCGGCATCTTCAACTCTCTCCTCGCTAATATCAATTCCTAAGACTTCGTGTCCAGCTTCATATAATCTGCGGGCTACGCTCACCCCAAATCTGCCCAGACCAATAACAGCATATTGTTTAATAGTCAATGTACGCGATACTCCTTTATTGTAGTTATCCAATCATAATATTTCCCTTAGGATGGTGGTAAGATTCCTGTTGGCGACGTTTAGTAATGGCAAAGACAATTGTTAATGGACCTAATCTACCTGCAAACATTGTCAAAATGATAAGTATACGCCCTCCAACTGATAGCTCAGGCGTAAGCCCCATGGAAAGTCCAGTTGTGCCAAATGCAGATGTAGCCTCAAATAAATACATCATAAATGGATGTCGGTGTTCGATGATACTCAAGATAATGGTTACAAGCACTACAATAAGCATGCCAGACATGGTGACTGTTAAAGCTTTGAGAATCGTTTCATGAACCATTCTACGCTTGAATAACACAATATCTGCTTTGCCCCTTAATTGAGACCACATCGTAGCAGCTAAAACCGCAAACGTTGTGATTTTGATACCTCCAGCAGTGGAACCAGAGCCTCCTCCGATAAACATCAGCCCAATTATTAAAAAGAGCGTTGAGTGCGTTAAATCACCAATAGGGAGAGTATTTGAGCCAGCAGTTCTGGGCGTCACAGCCTGATAGAATGAACCTAGAATTTTACCCCACTCTGACAATGGTCCAATGGTTTTACTATTTCCATATTCAAATAAGAAAATAAGAATTGTTGAACCTGCTGTTAAAATCAAAGTTGTTGATAATACAATTTTTGAATGAACAGAAAGGCGTTTAGTGCTTCGATATTCATACAGTTCATTCAGCACTATGAACCCTAAACCTCCAATTGTAATGAGGGCGCATATTGTTAATACAACGAATGGATCATCAACATAGCCTGTTAAGCTCTGAAAACCGCCCATTATATCAAAGCCAGCGTTATTGAAATTTGATATGGCATGAAAAAAACCAAAGTAAACAGCTTTACCTACAGGCATATCAAATGAAAAACGAATGGATAAAATAATGCCACCTATTATTTCGATACAAGCTGTAAATAGTAGAATTCTCCTCGCAAGCTTTACTAGCCCAGCGATTGACATATTATTAAAGGCCTCTTTTAATAAAAGCCTTTCTTTTAAAGATATTTTTTTTCCTACTAGCAAAAATAATAAAGTAGCAAAGGTCATAAATCCCAGTCCGCCAATTTGAATTAGAAATAAAATAACTAATTGACCGAACAGTGAAAAGGTGTCACCAGTATCTACAACTATCAGCCCTGTCACACAGGTAGCGGATGTGGCTGTAAATAAAGCGTCAATCAATGAAAGTCCCATGCCATCTTTTGTTGAGATAGGCAGGGTCAACATAAAAGATCCAAACAAAATAATAATGGCGAAGCCCATCACGAGAATTTTAGGAGGATTTAATTTATTTTTAAGGAATTTCATTATGTTCTCCTCAACGATATGGTAATTTGTCTCTATGTATAATGTTGTCCAAAAATAACTATAAAATTCTCAAGGAAAATGAACCAAAAATTCACCTAAATTAATTCATACACTTTCTATTGACCATTATTAGACAATACGGTATAATTCTTTAGTACACAACTGTTGGTTATTTGCCTATTTTGTGTATTGACGTGTGTTCGGAGGGAGGGAAAGAGAGATGTCAAAAACTGTCGTTCGCAAAAACGAATCGCTTGAAGATGCTCTTCGCCGCTTCAAACGTACTGTATCAAAAAGTGGTACAATTCAGGAAGTTAGAAAGCGCGAGTTCTACGAAAAACCTAGCGTAAAACGTAAAAAGAAATCAGAAGCTGCACGTAAACGTAAGTGGTAATTTAATTTCCCATTAAAAATCCCTACGTTCATAACACGCAATTGTATGATTCACTGAGCAGACAAAAATATACCTGAAGTTAATCTTTTTTGATTAATTTCAGGTATTTTACATTGAGCTCATTTGCGTACATATAAAAAGCCGAAGAATCTTTCAGATTTATTCGGCTTTTTACATATAATGATGATGGAGTGCCAAAGGTTATGCCATACAAAAGATATATCCGCTGTATAATAAAAATATGTGAAACTTTTTACTAGGTCAATCGTATATACAAGAGAGAAGCATGTAAGGAGGGAGGGAAAAAGGTGCAAAGACGGAGAATCCTCAGCTATCTATTAGTTATTTGGATGACATTTTTGTTAGCGTTTCCACTAACATCTGCTTTTGCAAGTAGTAAGGTCTACCAAATACCGATTCATAATGAAGTAGAACGAGGACTTCACGCATTTTTAGAACGAGCTTTTAAAGAGGCGGAAGAAAATCATGCTGAGGCGATTATTTTAGACATTAATACGCCTGGTGGTTTCGTGAATGCAGCCGGGGATATCGCTATGTTAATGGATGCTTCGCCTATAAGAATAATTGCGTTTATTAACAAAGATGCCCATTCAGCGGGTGCTTTTTTAGCCTTACATGCAGATGAAATCTATATGGTCCCAAATGGAACAATTGGTGCGGCTGCAGTGATTGACTCAGCAGGTAATGCAGCAGATTTAAAGGCTCATAGTGCATGGGTTGCTCAAATGGAAGCAGCTGCAGAGGCCAAAAATCGAAACCCATTATACGCGCGAGCAATGGCAGATGTATCTGTGAATTTATCAGAATTTCGAGCAGGGAAGGGAAATTTATTAACGTTATCAGCTTCAGAAGCGGAAAAAGTTGATTATTCTAAAGGGACTGTTTCGAATTTCCAGGAGTTGTTAGAAAAAACAAAGTTAAAGGGTAGTGAAGTCGTATCGATTGAACCTACTTTTTCTGAAAAACTTGCTCGGTTTATTACAAATCCAATTATCGTGCCGATTTTATTGTCAATTGCTAGCTTAGGGCTTGTGATGGAGCTATATTCGCCAGGTTTTGGTGTTCCAGGTATAATGGGATTGTCAGCACTTGGATTATTTTTCTTTGGTCATATGGTGGCAGGCTTAGCTGGCTATGAATCTTTACTGTTATTCATATTAGGCTTAGCGCTTGTCATTGCAGAGTTTTTTGTCCCCGGTGGTATTATTGGTATTTTAGGTGGCGTGCTAATATTACTAAGTCTCATACTGGCAGGTGCAAGCATAATGCAAATGATTGTAGCGATTTTCATTGCGCTTGTTGTTGCGATAATAGGAATGGTGATCCTGATGAAATTTTTCGGTAAAAAATTGCATGTCTTAAACAAATTAGTATTGATGGATGCAACGACGACGGAAGAGGGCTATGTGTCTAATATTAACCGTACAGAGTTGCTTGGAAAAGTGGGGAAAACGATTACACCCCTTCGTCCTGCAGGTACGATACTATTTGGAAATGAGCGTATTGATGTGGTATCAGAAGGTGGCTATGTTGATGCCGGGAAATATGTAGAAATTATTAAAGTAGAGGGCTCACGTATTGTTGTGAGACCATCAGAAAAAGAGATGGAGGAGTAATAAATGGGATTTGATTTAGCCTTAATAGGTCCAATAGTCGGGCTAGTCTTATTATTTATTGTAGTTGCGGTATTCTTTACCTTTGTACCAGTAGCACTATGGATTTCTGCACTTGCAGCAGGTGTCCGTGTTAGTATTTTCACTCTAATCGGAATGCGTTTACGTCGAGTAATTCCATCACGAATTGTGAATCCTTTAATTAAAGCACATAAAGCTGGTTTACCTGTGACGATTAATCAACTTGAAAGTCACTATTTAGCAGGTGGTAATGTTGACCGAGTTGTCAATGCGTTAATCGCAGCCCATCGTGCAAATATCGAGTTAACATTTGAACGCTGTGCAGCAATCGATCTAGCTGGTCGTGATGTATTAGAAGCGGTGCAAATGTCTGTTAACCCGAAAGTCATTGAAACACCATTTATTGCGGGTGTTGCGATGAACGGGATTGAAGTAAAAGCGAAGGCACGTATTACTGTGCGTGCAAACATCGAACGTTTGGTCGGTGGTGCTGGTGAAGAAACAGTTATTGCCCGTGTAGGTGAGGGGATTGTTTCAACAATTGGTAGTGCTTCTAGTCATACAACAGTACTTGAAAATCCAGATATGATTTCTCAAACTGTATTATCTAAAGGCTTAGATTCTGGTACAGCATTTGAAATCTTATCGATTGATATTGCGGATGTTGACATCGGTAAAAATATCGGTGCAGAATTACAAATTGAACAAGCTCAGGCAGATAAAAATATTGCTCAAGCAAAGGCTGAGGAACGTCGTGCTATGGCCGTCGCAAACGAGCAGGAAATGATTGCCCGTGTTCAAGAGATGAAAGCCAAAGTAGTAGAAGCAGAGGCTGAGGTACCACAAGCGATGGCAGAAGCACTTCGTTCAGGTAATCTTGGTATAATGGATTACATGAACTATCGTAATATTCAAGCAGATACAGCTATGCGAGACTCAATTTCTAAAGTAAGCTCTGATAAACCAGAAACAAATGAACCTAACGCCTAAAAAAACGGAAAGGAGCGGTACTAATATATGGAACAATTAATTATATTTGCGATAATTGCCATAGTCAGCTCTATTTTCGGTAAATCAAAAACTAAAAAAGAACACAAACAAATGCCGCCTTTTAATAAGGGTTCCCATGCTGAACCAACCACTTTGACAAACGCAGAAGAGGCTCCTTCTCAACGACCTGTTGTAAAATCACAAAGCTTTGAGGATTTTGCACGTGAATTTTTAGGTGAATGGAAGAATAATGAGCCTAAGGTAGAACAGACGAAGAAAATTGTCGAAGAAAAAGGCAGCGAGGAAGTACCTAGCTACGTAGCGCCACCAATCGTTCCAATTGAGTCAGTGAGTCGTGCCTCAAATCGACAAAGCATTGGTCGCTTAGTGAATGGGAAAAATAATGAAGCAGGAACTCAATCACATTCTGCTTTTCAATTACCAAATTCAAAAAAATCTTTGATGCAAGCTATTGTCATGGCAGAGATTTTAGGTCCTCCAAAAGCAAAAAGAAAATAACTAGCATGTCCTCCTTTTTCGAAGCATATATTGCCGAAGAAGGAGGCATTTTTTATGAAAAAATTATTTCAGTTGACGCCGCTGCTTGAATTATCACAATATGAAACATTAAAAATCATTGGCCCATATCGTTTTCTTCATGCAGATGCTTCGTCATGCTCCTTTATTTATGCTGATTATCATATAATGGTGCGAGGAAAATCATTGGACATTCATGCTCTTAAGGAAGAGATGCTTCACCTTTCTGTAGAGGGCTTACAGGAACTTCATGTAAAAATGACAAAGGATATGGGTGTGAGGGATAATGTGGAATAACCGGCCAATTATCATACGTATAAAGCGCCATGAAAATGTTCATCCTTTTATTCAAGCATTGCATGTACAGCATGTACCATTAAAGCGTGTTGTCTTTCGCGAGCAAGAGGTTACCTTTGAAACGACGATGCATTATCTACCAAAAATTCGTCGTGTACGTAGGAATTATCGACTGAAGATGGCTGTCTATTATGCGGATGAGCTTCAGGTTTTTCGAGCACAGCTTTGGACCTTACTTGGTTTGGTATTAATGATTGCCATCCCATTGCTATGTGCACAAGTTATTTGGCGTGTTGATATCGAGGCAGCGTCACCGGAATTAGAGCAGCGTATTGGCAACACCTTTCAGGAAACCTTTCAATTAGAGACGCCTATGTCTAAAAAAATTTTACCATCTAATGCTGTTATTCGTCAGAAGCTACTAGAAGCTCATCGAGAACTTTCATGGGTGCATATTGAAAAACATGGGGGACGTGTTATTTTACGACCTCAGGAATCACCTAAACAAACGAAAATAGCAAATGAAAAACCTGCTTCCCATTTAGTTGCAACAAAAAGTGGTGTTATTACGCATTTTAATATTCAAAATGGTGAGCGGAAAATTTCAGTGAATGATACTGCCTACGAAGGTGATGTTCTTGTCAGTGGTGTTATTGAAAGTGGTACTGATCAGGTGTTTGTTGGTGCAAAAGGTGAGGTCTATGCTGATTATTGGCTGGAATGTTCATTTAAAATACCAACAAAAATAACGTTAGAAACGTTGCAGCAGAAGCAATGGCGTGTATTAGTAAAGGGCATCCATCAAGAGAAAATTGACTATGTGCAAAAGAAGGATTTACCAAACTGGCTTGATCCATATGTTTCAATTGTGGAAGAGCAGAACACTAAAAAAATGCAGGTGGAGCTTGATAAATCCAAAGTTGATTCATTGCTTTTACCATTATTACATGAAAAGGTTATACGTTCATTACCTGCGAAAACGGTCATTAAAATAGAAAACCTTTTACAGGTAAAGTGGGAGAATGGTACAGTTGAAGGGAAAGTTCTATTTTTAGTCAATGAAAACATTGCAAATCCAATACAAGGCCAACAAGGAGAATGATTATGTCAGAACAATTAACTGTTTTACAAGTGGATAATCCTAACGAAGCGGTTATGCTACTCGGAATTTCCGATGCCAATATGAAATTAATCGAAGAGGCTCTTCAAGTTCATATTATTACACGTGGAGAACAAATTCAGCTAGCTGGTGAAGAGGATGCAAAGGAACAAGCTACATTTCTTTTACATGCACTTTTAAAAGTCATCCGCAAAGGAATTAATATTGATCAACGTGATGTTGCAACAGCTATTGAAATGACACAAAAAGGAACAATCGAATATTTTGCAGAACTTTATGATGAAGAAATAGCACGCACAACAAAGGGGAAACCAATTCGTGCAAAAACAATTGGTCAACGAGAATACATACAAGCAATCCGTCATAAAGACGTTGTTTTCGGTATTGGTCCTGCTGGTACTGGGAAAACGTATTTAGCGGTAGTCATGGCAACACAAGCACTAAAAAATGGACACGTCAAACGTATTATTTTAACACGTCCTGCTGTAGAAGCGGGAGAGTCCTTAGGCTTTCTTCCGGGAGATTTGAAGGAAAAGGTTGATCCATATTTACGACCACTCTATGACGCTTTAAATGATATCTATGGAGCAGAGCAAACACAACGTCTTATTGAACGAGGCACAATCGAAATTGCACCTTTAGCATATATGCGTGGGCGAACATTAGATGATGCCTTTGTTATTTTAGATGAAGCTCAAAATACAACACACCCGCAAATGAAAATGTTTTTAACGCGCTTGGGCTTTGGCTCAAAAATGGTCATTACTGGCGATAAAACGCAAATTGACCTGCCTAAAAATACAGAATCTGGATTGATTGTAGCAGAACGTACTTTAAAATATGTTAAGCCAATCCATTTCCAAATATTAGAGCAAGGTGACGTAGTACGTCATCCAGTCGTTGCAAAAATCATCCAAGCTTACGAAGATCAACAGCTTTAGAATGATAGCTTTATAAGCGACCATTCTAAAGCTGCACCGAAAGTAAATGACAGATGCCTCGATATCTATGTAGTATTAGGAATGCCAATGCTAAAAATACACACGAATTTATCGTTTTTGCGCGAATTTGGTTGTGAAATGGGAAAAAAATGTGACAGCTATACTAAATTGTATAGCTGTTTTTTGCTTTCTTATACATTTTTCGAGAAAAATGTTTTTTGAATTGGTATGATAGTAAGTAGATAGAGGAGGTGCCGAATGGAGAAACAACTTCGAAAACTTACTGAACTAATCGGTTTTCGCTATTTTTTAATTGTCATTCTCATCTTAACAGGGTCCCTGCAATTTGCCTTTATGTATGGCAATGTTAAAGGTGTTACATATGATTTTAAACCATTACAATTAGCGCCAGAAACAGTTCGATCAACAAAAACGATTGAAGACACTTATAAAACACAGCAAGAACGAGAGAAAGCAGCAAATGCAGTTGCGCCAGTCTATCAATTTTCAGAGGATGTCGCAAAGCAACGTGCTGCAATTGTCACATCATTATTTGACTATGTTCTTGAAGTGAAGAAAGATGTTGAGAAAAGCAAAGAGCCTGTTCCGAATGTAGACCAAGTGGCACAGCTTCGAAAAAAATTTGAATCCATTGATTCAGATCAGATGCCTATCATCTTTACGGATTCACAGCTTGAGGGGCTGCTCATACAAAGTGAGGCAGATCTAACAAGAACAAGCACTCAACTTTCTAAGCTCGTTCAAGAATATTTACAGAAATCCATTCGTTCGGAAAATGTATATGCGGCACAAAACGATTTTGAAACGAAAATTCGCGGACAGCGAGGCTATCCAGATAGAATTTACAATACTGTTGTTTTAATTGGGCGTACAAGTATTATCGAAAATGAAACAATTAATGAGGAACAAACGAAAATTCGTAAGGAGCAGTCGAAAGAATCGATTGAGCCTACTCGAATTCTTCAAGGTCAAATCATTGTACAGGAAGGTCAAATTATAGATAATGAGGCGTTTCGTCAGTTAGAGCTTTTAGGAATGGTGAGTAATAAGGCATCCTTAAAGCCAATTGCAGGTCTTTTTATTTTAATCTTCCTGCAAATGATGTTTATGTTTATTCTGTTTGAACGCTGGGAGGCAGACGAGCATAAAAAACGAAATGCCTTATTGGTAACAGGTATTGTGTATACCCTCTCGGTTGTGCTGATGAAATTTATTAGCCTAGTCTCAGGCGGCTTTGACGTTACTGTTGCATTTCTATTTCCAACAGCTTTGGCGACAATGCTGGTAAGATTATTAGCGAATGAACGTGCTGCAGTTTTGATTACAGTGATGACAGCTGCGTCTGCAGGAGTGATCTTTCAAGAGGGGTATTCTTCTGTTATGCAGATGGAAATTACACTGTATATTATTTTTGGAGGCTTTGCGAGCATCTTCTTCATGCGGAGTGTGGAAAAACGTTCGCATATTTTACATGCTGTAGGTGTCATTGGATTAGTCAATATAGCATTTATTGCTTTTTATTTACTGATGACACAATCATCTTATGGTTTGTCTGAGTTACTGTTTTATTTTATCGCAGCCATGTTATCAGCCTTACTTTCAGGAGCTCTGACAATGGGTCTTTTACCGTTCTTTGAATCAGCATTTGGTCTTTTATCATCGTTGCGTTTAATTGAGCTTTCTAATCCCAACCATCCATTGCTGAAAAAGTTACTAATGGAGGCACCAGGAACATATCATCATAGTGTAATGGTTGCAAATTTGGCGGAGGCAGCATGTGAGGAAATTGGGGCGGACGGATTATTAGCACGAGTTGGATGTTATTATCATGATATTGGGAAAACGAAGCGTCCGGCATTTTTCATTGAAAATCAGATGTCAGGGAATAATCCACATGATTCATTACCACCAGAGACGAGTGCAGAAATTATTATTGCTCATACCACTGATGGTGCTGAAATGTTAAAACGCTATAAAATGCCTCAGGAAATCATTGATATTGCCTTGCAGCATCATGGAACAAGCTTGTTGAAATTCTTCTTATACAAAGCAAAGGAAGAAGGAAAAGAGTTTGATGAAGCGAAGTTCCGCTATCCTGGTCCAAAACCGCAAACGAAGGAAGCTGCTGTGATTAGTGTGGCGGATAGTGTTGAAGCGGCAGTGCGCTCGATGAAGGAACCTAATGCAGAAAAAATTCATAAGCTTGTACGAGCTATTATTGATGATCGAGTACAGGATCATCAGTTTGATGAATGCGATATTTCAATAAAAGAGTTAAAATGTATAGAGCGAGTACTTTGTGAAACGTTGAATGGAATTTTCCACTCACGTATTGAATATCCAAAGGCAGATAAGTAGGAGGATCTATGATTTTAACAATTGATTTTACAGACGAAACAAATGAAGTAGCAAAAGAGCATATGGAGCTTGTTGAGCAGCTTTTACAGCAGGCTGCAAAAATAGAAAATATTGAGCCTGAAACAGAAGTGTCGGTGACCTTTGTTACAAATGAAGCGATTCAAGAAATAAATCGAGAATATCGAGATAAGGATCAACCTACAGATGTAATTTCATTTGCCCTTGAGGAATTAGGGGAAGGCGAAATAGAAATTACCTTTGAAGGAATGCCTCGCATTTTGGGAGATATCATTATTTCAACGGATCGTACTAAAGAACAAGCACAGGAATATGGTCATTCATTTGAAAGAGAATTAGGATTTTTGGCGGTCCATGGATTCTTGCATTTACTTGGCTATGATCATATGGTGCCTGAGGATGAAAAGATTATGTTCGGTAAGCAGGATGAGATTTTACAATCTTTTGGCTTAGGACGGGATTAAATGAATGTTCGCAAATATGTACGCTCTTTTGGCTATGCCTTTATAGGGATTAAGACAGCTTATGCAGAGCAAAACTTTAAGTCACATTTGCTTAGTGCAGGAGTTGTATTGATTGCTGGCTATTTTACAGGGTTATCACGTATGGAATGGTATATTGTGCTTTTGCTAATAGCACTCATGTTTGCGCTTGAAATGGTGAACACTGCAATTGAACGTGTTGTGGATTTAGCATCACCGAATATTCATCCACTTGCAAAGCAAGCGAAAGATCTTGCGGCAGGCGCTGTACTTGTATTTGCGATATTCAGTGCTATAATCGGATTACTTATCTTTATACCGAAATGGTTTTAGCTTTAATAATTTTTCGGTCATACAGGATCAGCAAGCAAAAATTATGATTTATTTTGCAAAAGGAGAACTTTGATGACAATTGATATGCATGCATTACTAGAAGAATCAAAAAAAGCGCGTGAAAAGGCCTATGTCCCTTATTCAAAATTTAAAGTAGGCGCAGCCCTATTAACGAAAAACGGCGAGGTTATCCATGGTTGTAATATTGAAAATGCTGGCTATAGTATGACCAATTGTGCTGAACGAACGGCTTTTTTCAAGGCTGTGTCAGAAGGAATTTATGACTTTCAGGCAATTGCTATAGTTGCTGATACAGACGGACCATGTGCACCATGTGGGGCTTGTCGTCAAGTGATGATGGAGTTTTGTGCGCCATCCATGCCTGTCTATTTAACAAACTTAAAAGGTAATGTAACAGTAACGTCAGTTGGCGAATTACTGCCATTTGCATTTACAACGGAGGATTTAGAGAATGCTGGAAACTAATACTGGCTATAAGTCAGGCTTTATCTCCATTATCGGTCGACCAAATGTTGGGAAATCAACATTCTTAAACCGTGTGATTGGTCAAAAAATTGCGATTATGAGTGATAAGCCACAAACAACACGAAATAAAGTACAAGGTGTACTAACAACAAATGATAGTCAAATGATTTTTATTGATACACCTGGAATCCACAAACCTAAGCATAAGCTTGGCGATTTCATGCTTAAAGTTTCTAAAAATACATTGCGAGAAGTGGATGTTATTATGTTCATGGTCAATGCAGAGCAGAAACTTGGAAAGGGTGATGAATTCATCCTAGAAATGTTGGCAGGGAACCCAACGCCTGTCTTCCTAGTCATCAATAAAATTGATCAAATTCATCCCGATGAATTAATAGGAATCATTGAGAGCTATAAAGATCGCTATAACTTTGCGGAGATTGTTCCGATTTCAGCATTACAAGGAAATAATGTAGAGAATCTGCTAGCAACATTAACAAAATACTTGCCAGAAGGTCCGCAGTACTATCCGGCAGATCAAGTAACAGACCATCCTGAAAGATTTATTATTTCTGAGTTAATTCGTGAAAAAGTATTACACTTAACACGCGAAGAAATACCACATTCTATTGCAGTAGTCATTGAAAAGATTCGCCGAGATGAGGAAAATGAAGATAAAATTCATGTGGCAGCTACGATTATCGTGGAAAGGGATTCTCAAAAAGGCATTGTGATTGGTAAACGTGGAGCACTATTAAAAGAAGTAGGCATACGCGCACGAAAAGATATTGAGATGCTTCTTGGTTCAAAAGTGTATTTAGAGCTTTGGGTAAAGGTGCAAAAGGATTGGCGAAACAAATCAACACATTTACGTGACCTTGGTTTCCGTGATGATGAATATTAAGTGGTTATGCTGTTAGAGAAATAACAATTTAGCCCATTGATCGTTTGAATGGAGCTGTCCAAAAAATTTTGGAGAGCTCTATTTTCATGGGAAATTTGTTGAAAGGAGGAAGGCTGATGCTACATAAATGGGAAGGAATTGTTTTAAGGGTACGAGCCTATGGAGAAACCAATAAAATTGTGACTTTACTAACAAGAGAAGCAGGTAAGGTGGCAACAATGGCAAGAGGTGCTAAAAAACCTTCGAGTAGACTAGCATCTGTGACACAGCCATTTACATACGGTATGTTTATGGTCCAGCATCATACAGGTATGGGGACATTGCAACAAGGCGAGCATCTCAATTCGATGCGGCATATACGTGAAGATATCATGGCAACAGCATATGCAAGTTATATCATGGAGCTTGTTGAGCGAGTAGTGGAAGAGGGAAAAGCTGAACCATTTGCATTTGATGTCCTTTTACACGCATTGCAAGCAATTGAGGAAGGCTATGATCCTGAAGCTATTACATTGTTCGTTGAATGGAAAATGTTACCCTATACAGGTGTTCAGCCTATTTTACATGCCTGCGCAACTTGCGGTGCAGTAGATGGCGAATTTGCATTTTCCTTTGCACAGGGGGGCTTTTTATGTCATCGATGCTATCAGCGTGACCCTTACATTATTCGTCTAACGCCAACGCAACTGAAGCTAATTCGAATGTTTTACACTGTACCAATTGAACACATTGGTAAGCTGGAATTAAAAAAGGAAACAAAGTATTTTATCAAAAAAATTATTACGACCATTTATGAGGAACAAACAGGTATTCGTTTTAAGACTAAAAAATTTATCGAGCAGCTTGAAAGGACGCCAGAATTACAAGTAAGAACAAATGTTGATATAGAAAAAATGCCAGAAGACCTTTAACTGGATCTTTTGGCATTTTTTTATATTAAAATTCTTCTTCATCTTGGAAGAATTCATAATAGCTAGCCCATTTATCATCGATTTTAGCAAATTCTATATAGAGGTAGACAGTTTCACCGTTTTTACCTGTAATATGTAAAATTGCGGTACCTTCTGCTAAGGGTGTAACCTTTACTTGATTATCCTCTATGATTGCTTTAACTGCTGTGGGCTCTAAATCTAACTTTTCTAAAGCAACACTTTTCGGCTCAAACTTTAGTTGGTCGCTTGAAAAAACTAATTCATCTGTAATTTGATACAAATCAATACTTCTCACAAAATCATACGTAGTAACATCAGCTGCCATCACTTGTTGTTGATTACCGTTGGAAAATGTTAATATATATTGCCCATTTTTAAAGATAGAAATGGAGGCTGATTGATTGTTTGTTTTGAATTCATACTCTGCTGGGGATAAAGCTTGTCCATCTGTAGTTTGAATACTTACTTCAGTAGGGATAAATTTCAAATCGCTTTCCATTAAGTTAAGCGGCAAGTTCTCTACATAATCTTCTTCCTTTACTTCTTGTAAAGTTGTTTGTAGTTTGCCATTTACATTGTTAACATGAACAATATAAAAGATATCTGTAAATTCCTCTGTGTCTTCCTTAAAGCCTGTTATGACTAATTTTCCTGTTCCCTCTTTTAACGGTTTTATCGTGATGGACTCCGTCATATCATCTTCTTCATCCCATGTAAAAATATCCTCTGCAGGCTTAATGCCACCGTAAGAAGCGAAGATATAATCCTGACTGTATTGACTAGCATAAACAGTTGCGTTCCCTTGTGCATGTTCCGCACGAACTACAAACGACGCTAATTGGGAGCGCTTCACATGGCTCTGTGGACTAAAGGTTGTAGGTGTTGTACCTTTTGTGATGCTATTGGCAAAAAGAGTTTTGATAAACGGTTCGTATTCACTTCCTACCTTTACATCGGAAAATGGAATGTCAATGTCATCAGTAATGTTTAATTCGAAGCCTTTTACAATCATTTTTGACATTTGCCCGCGTGTAATATTATTTGCTGGGTGAAAATAACCATTTGAGCCACTAATGATGCCTGCGTTTGCTAAAGCTGCAATTGCACCGTAATTCTCATCGCCAGGTTGGACATCCTTAAAATGAGGATTTTTTACATGTACAGTGTCAAGCTTTAACATTCCTGCTAAAATTTTTGCGGCTTGCGTACGTGTGATTGGGTTTGCTGGTTTAAAAGTGCCATCAGGGTAGCCTGAAATAATGCCGCGTTGTGCTAAATTGATAATAGCTTTGCCTTCTTCTGTTGAAGCATTGATGTCAGGGAAAATAGTCGCAGCATTTACTGAGGGTGTAATTACAATTGCACTTGTGGCTAATGCTGAGGCCATTGCAATTTGATAGAAACGATGGGTCTTCAAGTGATTTCCTCCAAAGAAATGAAAATAAATTTTTATAGTAGTACCTTATCTTTTGTGAAAATCCCTCCATTTTTAAATTCAAACTTCCCGACGATTGAATAATTTAAGGCTGGAATGATCATACAATGTTAAATTATTGTTAATTAACATTTAAGATTAACTATAATACTTTATTTATATCAAAATGTATGTAGTGAGAATAGAGGAAATGTTATCCTTTAAAAGAGTAATTGATATATTTTGATGACTTATAAATGTAAATATAAGGTGATTATTTTATCGTAATGCTAATGTATAAACATTCTTCTGATTGATTGACAGAAAATAGTAGGACAAATTGAGCAAGAGGCTAACTTATATAGCATAAAAAAACAAAAATTTAGTTTTTTTCAGAAATAAAATTTTTAAGATATTTTTATTTAAATTTTATATAAAAGTGTTTGGAATTTCTTTTAGTAGTTCTTTAAGCATTGTTTTAGTGTCATTAATAGCAGATATTAGGTGGAGGTATTAGGTTTAAAGGTCTGTTTTTTGAATAGTTTTTAATATAATCATAGTATTAACTAATCATTCAAGACCCATATACTAGTTGAAAAGGCATTTTAACCTATGATATTGTAATAAATATAGGTTATGACATTAAAATTATTCTGGTATAATTTATACATTTAATATCCATATAAAACTAGTCCAATTCATATAGATCTGACATGCATATAAAATGTAAAACATGCCTCTATCAGCAAAGATGTTTTTTAGAACAACGCAGTCCTATGGAAGAAGGAGGGAGTCACATAATGCTAGAACATTGCGTATGTGGCAAAAAATATGCTAAGAAAAGTGACATTAAGTATTGATGAAGTTGAAGCAAATGATATTTTGGCTGAGGATATTTTTTCTGAGTATCAATTATTAGCTAAAAAAGAGTTAGTTTTAACTGATCGGATTATTGCTTTACTTAAACTTAGAAAAGTAGATGAATTAGCTGTTTATTTACCAACTGATTCAGTTCGAATTGTCCATGATTTAAGTGTTCAGCGAACAAGGGAGTATGAGGATGTCTTTGCCCCACTAATGGATAAAGAAAATAAGGTAGATGAGTATAAAGAAAAAGTAAGTACGCTATTTATGACGACATTGGAGAATGTTGTCCATGAATTACGCTATGGTCAAATATTAAAAAGCATGCAGGATACCGCTTATGTACGGGGTGTTTTTGAAAAGATTTTAGAAAAGAAAAATCGCTACGATTTACTTATGCGATTAAGAGAATGGGATGAATATTCCTTTGTCCACTCATTTGATGTATTTGTTTTGGGCACAATCTTTGCACGTTACCTAGGGTTAGCTGATATCGAAACGTTAGCACGAGGATATTTGTTCCATGACATTGGGAAAGTATTTATTCCTCAAGAAATTCTGAATCTGAAAAGAAAGTTATCGGAAGATGAATTTGAGGTAGTCAAAACTCACACAACTAAAGGCTATGAGTTACTTGTTGAAAATGGAGAAGAGGATATTGCCTATTTGGCACGTGATCACCATGAGCGCTTTGCCGGTAAAGGTTATCCAAATAAACTATGTGCGGATGAAATGAGCGATGGAGTGCAATTGCTGCAAATCATTGATGTATATTCAGCAATGACATCAAAACGTGTTTATCATACAGGGTATGCTGCAACGGATGCATTAGCTGTGTTATATCGCGATCGACAATTATATAACGAAAAGTTCATGCATAAATTTGTAGAGTGCTTAGGGATTTATCCTGTTAACTCAGTTGTCTTATTATCTGATAATCGAAGTGCTCAAGTTGAACTCGTCTATGATTTATTCCCAACGTTGCCGAAAGTTAAATTGTTGGATGAACAAACATCTATGAATTTACCTTTGAATTATAGTGTGAAAATTGTGAAAATGATTGACTATCGTGCGGATAGCTTTGAGGAAATTTTTAATTTATTTGTCGAGCAATTAATTCGCTGTGACGAAACTAATTTAAGAAACCATTTTAACAAACTAATTGATCACTTACATCCAAAAGAGATTGTTTTGAAAATCTTCTTGCCAGCCTTTCGAATACTACGTTTATTGACTAGAGAAATTCAGACAGATATGACGAAATATAGAAACTCTATTAATATACTTAAAAAATTATTGGAAGAGCAATTAAATGTTTTGTATATGGATTATCATCATGAGCAAACAACTATTTTAGTTGTAGAAACCTCGCTTCGAGAAAACTTTTTCATAAAGCTTGTACAGAGTATCTTATATATTGATAAAATTGTTCCATTCTTCATAAACCCAGGTGACGACCAGCGAATCACGCAATTAATGGAACATTGTGATGTAAATGTGGCTTATTTTATTGAGGATGAGCTCACAGTAGAAAAACGAGTTCGCCCTATGCGAGAGGGGACATTCCTCCATTATTCTCTTGTAGATATTGAGGAATTATTAGTAAGCTTGGTGGGAATGAGCATGAAAAGATTCTCCTTTGAGGAGAAGATGCAGGAGCGCTTGTTTTTTACATTAAAGGCATAGCCAAAAGGGAGCTGCAATTGGTCAGCTCCCTTTTTACGATGCTTTTATCTTCATTCAGCAGAAGACTCCCACCTTTATAGGTGATGAGATGGATGCGGTTTTGGTTCCTTTTCAGGGGTGACCAAACACCTACTGAATGAAGATAAAGCCTCCGGACGCAATTACGCCAAGGCGAAATTGATATTTAGAATTGTAGATGTTTCTCGATATATGCTTTCACATCGGCAATTGGCATACGAACTTGAGACATGGAATCGCGATGACGTACCGTTACTTGACCATCCTCTTGTGAGTCAAAGTCGTATGTGATACAGAATGGTGTTCCAATTTCATCCTGACGGCGGTAACGTTTACCAATTGATTGTGATTCATCAAAGTCAACTGGGAATGCCTTACGAAGTTCGGCCCAAACATTTGTAGCCTCATCAGATAACTTTTTAGAAAGTGGAAGGACAGCTGCTTTAAATGGTGCAATAGCAGGGTGGAAGCGTAAAACGGTACGCTTATCGTCACCTTCGAGCTCCTCCTCGTCATATGCATCACAGAGGAATGCTAATGTCACACGGTCAGCACCTAAAGAAGGTTCAATACAGTATGGAACATAGCGTTCGTTTGTAGCTGGATCAATGTAAGTAAAGTCTTCCCCAGAGTGCTCCATATGCTGTTTTAAATCGTAATCTGTACGATCAGCTACACCCCAAAGCTCACCCCAACCAAATGGGAATTTAAATTCGATATCCGTAGTAGCATTCGAGTAGTGAGATAATTCATCTTCCTCATGATCACGAAGGCGCATAGACTCTTCTTTCATTCCTAAATTTAATAACCAGTTTTTACAAAATTCCTTCCAGTATGCATGCCATTCAAGGTCTTCGCCAGGCTTACAGAAAAACTCAAGCTCCATTTGCTCAAATTCGCGAGTACGGAAAGTAAAGTTACCTGGAGTAATTTCGTTACGGAATGATTTACCGATTTGTGCAATACCAAACGGAGTACGTTTACGCATAGAGCGTTGAACGTTTTTAAAGTTCACGAAAATACCTTGTGCAGTTTCAGGACGTAAATAAATTTCATTTGTAGAAGATTCTGTTACGCCTTGGAATGTTTTAAACATTAAATTGAATTGGCGAATATCTGTGAAATCAGCCTTGCCACAATCAGGACATACCACATCATACTTAATCATTGTTTCTTTCATTTGATCGAATGTCATACCATCGACAATGATTTCATAGCCTTTCGCTAACGCAGCGTCTTCGATGATTTTATCCGCTCTATGACGTGCTTTACACGCTTTACAATCAACCATTGGATCATTAAAGTTACCAACGTGACCAGAAGCCACCCATGCTTTAGGATTCATTAAGATGGCAGCGTCTAGTCCGACATTATGCTCGGATTCTTGGACAAATTTTTGCCACCATGCTTTTTTTATATTATTTTTTAATTCTACACCTAATGGACCGTAATCCCATGTGTTTGCTAAACCTCCGTAGATTTCTGAGCCTGGGAAGACAAAACCGCGGTGCTTCGCTAATGATACGATTGTTTCCATTGATTTGTTAGCCATAATATAGCCTCCTTCAAAATTTTTCACTTTGTCTTTTTGCGGTAAAACGCCAAAGTCTTTCACTTAGTCTAGCCTAAATGAAAATAGCACCCGTCTCCGGGCACAATAAATGCCCAGGGACGAGTGCTAATACCCGCGGTTCCACCCTGATTGTTTTAAACAAACTGTTTAAAACCTCTTTTTGAAAAGTTAGCTCAGGGAGTGCCTTTTCTCTGTTACTGTGTAGACTTTCACCATCTTCTACTCGCTTTAAAATGGAACAGATACTTTTTTCCCATCATCGCCTGTATAACGCAATATTGCTCGAAAATGCATATAGAGCAAGCGTATGTGTCAATATTGTAGCATGTAGTTCTTTAATTCGCAATAATTATTAAAATAGTATATAATAATTGAGCATAAGTATAACACTATTAGATTTGAGGCGGTGAGTCCAATCGAACTCAATAAACGTCAGGAAGACATTTTACAAATTGTGAAAGAAAATGGGCCAATTACAGGCGAACATATTGCAGAACGTCTCAATCTGACAAGAGCGACTTTAAGACCAGATTTGGCTATTCTCACGATGGCAGGCTTTTTAGATGCACGACCAAGAGTTGGTTATTTCTATTCAGGAAAAAAAGCATCCGTTACATTAACGGATAGTATTAACAATTTAAAAGTGAAAGATTTTCATTCAGGACCTGTAGTTGTCCCGGAAACAATGACTGTTTATGATGCGATTTGCTTTATGTTTTCGGAGGATGTTGGTACACTCTTTGTCGTGGATAAGAATGAGTTTCTGACAGGTGTACTATCTCGTAAGGATTTACTACGTACAAGTATTGGCACACAGGATTTAAACAAAATTCCTGTACATATTATTATGACGCGAATGCCCAATATTTCGTACTGTGAGCGATCAGATTCTTTAGTTGTCGCAGCGAATAAATTAATTGACCGAGAAGTTGATTCGCTACCAGTAGTAGAACCTCAGGAGGGTGGCTTGACAATTGTAGGTCGTCTTACAAAAACGACGATTACACGTGCTTTCTTATCACTCGCGCAGAATGTCTAAATTTTGAAGGAGTGCAGCATGAAAAGACTACGCGTTTTTGTTGTATCTGATTCAGTCGGTGAAACTGGTGATCAAGTAGCGAAAGCAGTTATCAGCCAGTTTCGACCTGGTTTGGAGAACACGGTCATTAGACGTTTTCCATATATTCAATCAGAGGAGCTTATTCAAAAAATAGTTTGTCTTGCGGCCAAGCAACAGGCATTTATTGTATACACGCTAGTTCGACAGGAAATGCGTTCATTGATGCAGAAATTGTGTGAGCTAGAAAAAATTCATGCTGTTGATATATTAGGGCCAGCATTAAAAACAATGGCAACCTTTATGGAAGAATTCCCATTAGAGGCACCAGGTATTGTTCACCAGTTGGATGATGATTATTTTAAAAAAATTGAGGCTATTGAATTTGCAGTAAAATATGATGATGGCAGAGATCCGCGTGGGTTATTACAGGCTGATATTGTACTTGTTGGTGTTTCACGTACCTCCAAAACACCTTTATCACAATATTTAGCACATAAACGCTTTAAGGTGGCGAATGTACCGTTAGTACCAGAAGTGGAGCCACCTGAAGAACTATTCCAGATTGATCCAAAAAGATGTTTCGGTTTAATTATTTCTCCTGATAAATTAAACTCGATTAGAAAAGAAAGATTAATGACTTTGGGATTGAATGATGATGCTATCTATGCACAGCATAATCGTATATTAGAAGAAATCCAGCATTTTGAAAAAATCGTCGGGAGAATTGACTGTAAGGTTATTGATGTGACGAACAAGGCTGTAGAAGAAACAGCGAATGTCATTATTGAACATATCTCGACTTGTAAATAAGCATGGAATTTTGATAAACCACCTCGGTAATATGGGGCGGTTTTTTTGAGTCGCTTTTAGAAAATAGTATAGATAAAAACTAATTTTTGTTTTATAATAATAAAATTGTGGTAAAAATATTTAAAAAGAGAAAAATCCTATTTTTTTGTCGAGAATTAAAGGATTTTTAAAACGAATAGCGAATTGTGTTTTAGAACGTAAATTAAAGATGGTGATGAAATTGGCAGGGAAGATTCCAGAAGAAGTGATTGAACAGATTCGTACACAATCAGATATTGTTGATGTCATAAGCGAATACATGCAGCTTACAAAACGTGGGCGTAATTGGTTTGGTCTCTGTCCTTTTCATGGAGAACAAACACCATCTTTTTCTGTGTCATCAGACAAACAAATTTTTCATTGCTTTGGTTGTGGTGCAGGCGGTAATGCTATTACTTTTATCATGGATATTGAAGGGATTTCGTTCCCTGACGCAGTCGTGAAACTTGGTGAACGTGCTGGCATACATTTAGATGTTGGACCAACTTTACCTGATGTAACGAAAAAGATATCTAAAGCGGAAGAAAGGATGAAAGAAGCACACGCTTTTGCAGCGGATTTTTTCCACCATTTACTATTGAACACAGAAGATGGTGAAGAACCTTTAAATTATTTACTAGAAAGAGGATTTACAAGGGAACTTATCGAATCTAATAGCATTGGATGGTCTCTCCCAAGCTTTGATGCATTAACGATATTGCTTGAAAGGAAAGGTTATAACTTACAAGAAATCGCAGAAAGTGGTTTAGTCATCAAGCGAGAAGGGGAGGAACGCTATTTTGATCGATTTAGAGGGCGTATTATGTTCCCCATTCGAGATGAGAACGGTAAAATTATTGCCTTCTCAGGACGAATACTTTCATCGACTGGTGAGGAGGCAAAATATTTAAATAGTCCAGAATCACCGATTTTTCAAAAGAGCGAGGTGCTATATAACCTAGATAAAGCACGAACCTCAATTAGAAAAAATCGTCAAGTAGTATTGATGGAAGGATTTATGGATGTTTTAGCAGCAACTTCTGTTGGTGTAGCGAATGCCGTAGCTACAATGGGTACCTCGCTAACGAATCAGCATATCACAAAGCTAAAGCGCTTAGTAGAGCAGATTACGATTTGCTATGACGGTGATAATGCTGGTTTTGACGCGGCAAAAAGAGCGGCACAGCTACTGCAAGCAGAACGAATGAAAGTGAATATTGCGGTGTTACCAGATAAGCTAGATCCTGATGAGTATATCCGTGGTTTAGGCGGACAAGCTTTTAAGGAACAAATTTTGGAAAACCCACATGCGTATATTGCTTTTATGATGATGCATGCTAGACGAAATAAGAACTTTCAATTTGAAAATGATACGCTTCAATATATCCAAGAAGTCCTTGAACAACTGATTGGCAGATCCTCTCCAGTTGAACGAGATTTGTATATACGGCAGCTATCCACTGAAACAAATATCTCGGAAGAAGCTATATATGCACAATTCCGAAAGTTAGAGGCTAATCAGGTACGTTCTACAAAAGTAGAAATGCCCGTTCCGCCTTCAATGCCAGTCACGCAGCAGCAAAAGCCTATGGACGCAGCCGAACGTGCAGAACGTTTATTACTCGCTCATATGCTTCATAATATAGATGTAGTGGACAGGGTATTACGCAGTGAGCAAAAAGAGCCATTTGTCCGAGATGCCTATCTGGCAGTTTTTGTTCGCTTAGTAGGTTTTTATGAGGAATATGGTCATCCTGATTATCAGCGGTTTGTTGAGATATTGGATGACGCTGAATTACGCAAAATTGTCATGGAAGCAGCTTTAGTAGAGAGAGATCCAGACCAAGCTGAAGCAGAGGTTTCAGACTCAATACGTCAGTTGCAAAAATATAGAATTGAGCAGGAAATTCAACAAAAGATGCATGAGTCAAAGGAAGCGGAGAAGATGCATGAGTATGCGCGTGCACTTGAAATCGCCCAACAGATTATTCATTTAAGAAAATCGTTATCGGCGATTTAACCCGATTCGGTTGTTTAGAAGGAGGAAGGTTTATGGCGGACAAGTCAGAACGTTCAAAAGAGATAGAAGTAGAAATTACATTAGATGAAGCCAAAAAGTTACTGCAGGAAAAAGCGAAAACAGACGGTGAAATTTCAATGAAAGAGATTTCAGAGAAGTTAGCGCAGTATGAACTAGAAAATGAAGAGGTTTTCCACTTTGCTGAGGATCTTGAAAAGCATAAAGACATTCAAATTATTGGAAAAGAAGAATTTGAAGAAGAAAGCTTGATGAAAGAAGAAGCAAATGAAGAAACTTTTGACTTAAATGATTTGAGCGTACCACCAGGCGTAAAAATAAATGACCCTGTTCGTATGTATTTAAAAGAAATTGGTCGAGTTGATTTACTGTCTGCAGAGCAAGAAATTGCCTTAGCGGAGCGTATTGAGCAAGGCGACGAGGAAGCACGCAAACGACTAGCGGAAGCAAACCTACGACTTGTTGTTTCGATTGCGAAGCGTTACGTAGGAAGAGGTATGCTATTCCTTGACTTAATTCAAGAGGGAAATATGGGTCTTATTAAGGCGGTTGAGAAATTTGACTACCGCAAAGGCTTTAAATTCTCCACGTATGCTACATGGTGGATTCGCCAAGCAATCACACGCGCAATTGCTGACCAAGCACGTACGATTCGTATACCAGTGCATATGGTAGAAACAATTAATAAATTAATTCGTGTACAGCGCCAATTATTACAGGACTTAGGTCGCGAACCATCTCCAGAAGAAATTGGGGAAGAAATGGATTTAACACCTGAAAAGGTACGTGAAATTTTAAAAATAGCTCAAGAACCAGTATCTCTTGAAACACCAATTGGAGAAGAAGATGATTCACATTTAGGTGACTTTATTGAGGATTCTGAAGCTCAATCTCCATCTGACCATGCAGCATATGAATTATTAAAAGAGCAATTAGAGGATGTGTTAGATACATTAACTGACCGTGAAGAAAATGTTCTTCGTTTACGCTTTGGTTTAGATGATGGTCGCACACGTACATTAGAAGAAGTAGGGAAAGTATTTGGTGTAACTCGTGAACGTATTCGCCAAATAGAAGCAAAGGCGCTTAGAAAATTACGCCACCCTTCTCGCAGTAAACGTTTAAAAGATTTCTTAGAATAAACATGAAAAATGGAGCTGACTGATTGGTGATAACTAATTGGTTGGCTCTTTTTTATCTTGATTCAGCAATTTTTTATTGTGCGAAAGTGAAGCAACAGCAACAAATCTTTACTGTGCGAAAGCGAAGCGACACGACACGACACGACACGACAAATGTTTTTGTACCGACAGCGAAGTGTCAGATACAGAATACTTTTTATATAATAAATTAATTTTTTAACAATACATTTTCAAAGTCTTGTAATCAAACAGCCTTCCGTATATAATTTAGTTAACTTAACTAAATTATACTAGATGCGGAGGCTTGACATTGGAAAAAGAGCTAGTTGTAAACGAGAATAAACAAAAGAAACCATTTCTTTTTAAAATTGGAATAGGGCTTCTAATCCTTTATCCTATACTTTGGGGGCTTGCAGCCATTGTACCATTTACCCCATTTTCAACTCACATAAAGGCTACAGTTATTACAGCATGTATAGTAGTGGGAGAAATCTTTTTTTTGATAGGTGTTGCATTTGTTGGGAAAGAAGTGGTGACCAAATATAAAAGTAAGTTAAACCCAAAAAACTGGAGAAGAAAAGATGACAGACAAAAGTATAAAGAATGAAAATATAGCTAAAAAAATCAATCAAACACTTGAAGAACTATGGGTGTTACTTGAAACAAAGGAAAGGAACTATACGAATTTTCAATTAAATAATCAACAATACACATTATTAACATTAATTATTCGGTACCCATCATCCACTCCAACAGAGTTGGCAGAAATAATGAATATAACAAAGAGTGCGATTAGCCAACAGTTAGTAAAACTTGAAGCGGAAAGATATATTATTAGAAAGCAACATATGAATGATAAGCGTACATTTTCAGTTGAACTAGGCGAAAAGGGTTTATTGTATAAAAAAGAATGTGACATATTTATGCAACAGGTTTCTGAAAAATATTATGCAAGTTTATTACCTGAAGAATTATCAAATTTATTATCAGCACTTCTAAAGCTAACGAAAGTAATTGATAAACTGTAGTGTTTATCAAACGAAGTATTTATGTTTGTGGACAACCACACTTAAACTATCGGGTGCTCTAATTATTTTTTTGTATTAACACATTTTTGGAGAAAAATCATCCAATTTTAAAGAGCCTTTCTACAGTAAAATTATAGAAAGGCTCTTTTAAAATTAAATAACTATATTATCACTTTACATGACACGGATTTTGAAGGAAGCTTTTCGGGCGAGCTCAAAAATCCGGACACAATTACGCTGGGGGTAATTGATTGTATGGAAATAATAATAAATTGACAAACTGAGCGTGCTTAAAAATACATAATTAGCATGAGTTAAATCGAATATTTTTGTTACTTTCTACAGATGTGCTTTTAAGAATTGTGAGATAAAATTGTAATAACAACCATTATTAAGCAATGTTTGGAGCAAATACTATGACAAATCCTCGGAAAAAAATAATCTTAAATGAGATTTTGTTTTGGAAGCAGAATAAACTATTACCAGAGCATTACTGCGACTTTTTAGCAGCTCTTTATGCAGAGGGAGCTAATGTAGAGGAGTTAGATCCTGTGCATCATAAGCAAGCAGTGTTACCCTCAGAAAAGAGAAAAATGTATCTTTTAATAGTGGGTATAAGTATTGCCATAATTGCTCTTCTATCTATCTATTTTACAATTACCTCCTTAACACTAATTTTAACAGTTATAGTAGGAATAGTTGCACTTATCTTATTCATTATGGCATTTCGAATGGTACAAAAAAATAATCTATTAACACCCATTTTTCACTTGTTAGCAGCTGTTTTATTGTTTAGTATGTCTATTCGAATTTACACTACATATTTCAATGGAAATAATATAGCTTTATTTTGCTTAATTGCAGCAAATTGCGGAGTTTGGCTTTGGTCAGGCATTAAAATGAAGCTACTGTATTATACAGTCTCTGGAGTTTTAGGACTTTTAGCATTGATCGGTTATTATATCATAAATTTATTATGAAACATTGAAGAATCTATACGCTTTTTAGCGATAGATTCTTTTTATCTTGATTCAGCGGATTTCACGGATTTTGTAGGGAAGCTTTCGAATAAGCTTTAAAAAATTCGAACGCAAGTACGTTGGGGCTTAATTGATGCGTAATGTTTTTCTAAAAAAGTAGTATGACTTTTTTAAAAAAGGATTTTAGAAAAAATACATGAAAAAAGCAGAATTTATAATATATTAAGATAATAGTATGACTTATTCAATTTGATGATTTTAAAGATAAATGTTCATTGTAGAAAAATATATTTTTAAGTATATGTAAGTGGACAAAGTGGAAAGCTAACTACAAGAAAGAAGAGCAAAGATCAATTGTTAAATGGTGTTAGATGGACCGAAAATTGGTGATGGCAAGACATATTTTATCCAATAGATACAGAAATGTCGAATTTGTTACAAACAAAGGAAAACTTAGCGAATAGGGCTTTTCGTTTCTTGGTTAATGCAGTACAATATTAGATGTTGACTGATTCTATATTATAATAGAAGTAGATTTACAATGAGGAGGGGAAACATATGAAAAACAATCCAGTCGTTCCTTACATCTTAATTTTGGCATTTGGTATTGGTCTTATTTTCTTCATGTCTTTAACAGGCGCAGAGAACAAAAAAGAAATTGCTGCTGAAAAAGAAGGCGGTGGCGAAACTACAGAGGCTACTGATGATGGTTCTGCATTAGTACAAACTTGTGTTGGCTGTCATGGTGGTGATTTATCTGGTGGCGCAGTGGGTCCAAACCTACATGGCTTAGATGAGGCTCGTATCGTAGACGTATTAACGAACGGTATTGAAGGTACGCCAATGACACCTGGAATGAAAAACGAAGCGGAAGCAAAAGCAATCGCTGAGTACATTTCAACTCTAAAATAATTTGAAAAGTAGCTGTACTGAAAGCGTTTAACGTAATTAGTACAGCTATATTTATTTATGTTAATAAACAATGGGGTTGCTCAAAATAGAGACAACTCCATTTGTTTTTTTGCATGATTTCATACATACTATTAAAGGACTCTATATAAGGCAGGCGGGAAAACATGAATGCACAAAAACTATCAAAACGATTAGAAACAGTAGCGAAATTTGTTCCAACAGGTGCGATTGTAGCTGATATTGGCAGTGACCATGCATATTTGCCATGCTACTTAATTCATAAGGGAATTGCCTCTTATGCCGTAGCAGGGGAAGTTGTAAAGGGACCTTATGAATCAGCAGTTGGACAGGTACAAAAAGAAGGTTTATCAGAAAAAATTAAGGTTCGACTTGCCAATGGCCTAGCAGCAGTAGAAAAAGATGATCACATAGATACTGTCACAATTGCTGGAATGGGTGGACCTCTCATTGTATCAATTTTAGAAAAGCATCCAGAAAAGCTACTTGGAGTTACGCGACTTATTTTACAACCAAATATTCATGCCAAGGTGATTCGTGAGTGGGCTTTAACACATAATTGGGCAATTCTTGACGAAGAGATTTTAGAGGAAGATGATAAAATTTATGAAATACTTGTTTTACAAAGAAGTCAAATGGAGCTAACGGAGCTGGAAATTTTAGTTGGACCAAAATTAATGCAGCGAAAATCAGCAACTTTTATAAAAAAATGGTCACGTGAAAAGGAAAATTGGCAGCGTGTATTACAGTCTATTGAAGGGGCAGATCAAACGCCTGAAATTGACGAAAAACGTGCAGAACTAAGTACTTTAATTCGATTAGTGGAGGGAGTTCTGTGAGATGAAAATCGTAAATGGACAAGAGATTATTCAATTATTTGAATCATGGTCACCTCAAAAGCTTGCTTGTATGGACAATGATCCAATTGGGCTTGCGATTGGTACATTAAACAAACCTGTAAAAAAAATATTAGTTACATTAGATGTGAATGAAGCTGTGGCAGACGAAGCCATTGCCCAGGGCTGTGAGCTTATAATAGCCCATCATCCTCCTATCTTTAGACGTTTAGCGAATATTCGTACGGATCATCCTGCTGGGCGTTTATATGAGAAGCTTCTAAAAAACGATATTGCCGTGTATGCAGCACATACTAATCTCGATGTAGCTGAAGGCGGTGTCAACGACTTATTAGCAGATGCACTTCAGCTTAAAAATCGTTCCATTTTAGAGGAAACGTATGCAGAAAATTTGTTAAAGCTAGCTGTTTTTATTCCAACTGCCAATGCCAAAGATTTGCGCGAAGCATTAGCGAAAGCGGGAGCAGGTCGTATAGGTGATTATGAAGCCTGTAGTTATACAACTATGGGAGAAGGGCGTTTTCGTGCACTAGCAGATGCCAATCCGTATGTAGGTTCAATAGGGGAAATCCATGTTGAAGAAGAAGTGAAAGTAGAGGTTGTATTGCCCGAATCTATTAAAAATCGTGTATTGAAAGCTATGTTACATGCACATCCATATGAGGAGCCAGCCTATGATATTATTCGCTTAGACCAGCAGACAAATGTTATGGGATTAGGGCGGGTAGGCTACTTGCAACAGGAATTATCGTTACATGATTTTGCGCAATTCGTGAAGCAGCAGCTAGATGTACCCGCTGTTCGTGTTGTCGGTGATTTACAGTCGAAAGTAAAAAAAGTAGCACTTGTTGGTGGGGATGGAAATAAATATATTTATGCTGCTAAGCGTGCAGGCGCAGATGTATTTTTAACGGGGGATATGTATTTCCATACGGCACAGGATGCACAGTCAATAGGCTTGCAGATTGTAGATCCTGGTCATCATGTTGAAAAAGTTATGATTGCGGGCGTAGCGAAAAAGATGACAAAAATGTGTGAAGATAAAAAATATACGGTTGAATTTGTACAATCTACTATTCACACAGAACCATTTCTATTCGTATAAGAGAGGGGAATAAATGTGGCAAGTGATAGGCCTACAGCCAACAAGGCTGGGAAGTTATGGATAATGATTGGTTTAATGATTGCTGTATTTGGTGTAGGGATGACATTGATGACAAATTCACTAAATGCCAAAAAAATTGATGCCATGACAGAGCAGTGTGAAAAAGATGGTGGAGAAGCTATTGTCTCTAAGGATAAGAATTTTCTATCAACAAGCTATTCTTTTAAATGTGAACAGTAAATAAAGAAAGAGATATTGGAGAATGTTGAATTAAACAGAAATCATTTGTAATGGATACAAATATTTTTAAAAAGGCTGAATTATATCGATTTAATTCAGTCTTTATCTGTATATAGATATAGTTTATAGTGTTTTGTTGTTGAAATAGTAGAGGAGTGTTTTCATGTTTATTCGACTGACTAAAGAGCAGCAAGAATTAGTTATAGCAGATATACAACAATTCTTCTATAACAATCGAGACGAGGATATTACAGAATTTGAAGCGGAGAGAGTATTTGATTTTATAAAGGAATACATTGCTCCACATATATATAATGCAGCTATCTCTGATGCAAAATATACGATAGAAAGACAATATGCCTCGATGGAGGATGAGCTTGCAGCATTAGAAAGACCCATTAAGATAAAATAAACGGATGACTATTGTTTTTTTGTGTGTCACGTTTTGAATAAAGCAAAGCATTCCTGTACAGCATGTTTAGAGTGCTAATTTTATTCAGTTGGAATACTAATGAATAATTGGAGCTACTAATTTTGGGATGGAAGAGAGGCGCATGGTGTTGAAAATAGGAATTATTTTAGGAAGTACGCGTGAAGGCCGTTTAAGTCCACAGGTAGGCGAATGGGTAAAGAAAGTAGCTGAAAAACGTAGTGATGCAGACTATGAAGTCATTGATATTGCTGATTTTAAGCTACCACTCCTAGGCGAGGCAGGAGGAGATGCTTCTGGCGTTGCTGCATGGTCTCAAAGAGTTGTAGCTTGTGATGGCTTTGTATTTATTGTTGCAGAATATAACCATTCCATTACGGGGGCATTAAAAAATGCGTTAGATTACTTACGTGAGGAATGGAATAACAAGGCTGCTGGAATTGTTTCGTATGGCTCTGTAGGCGGAGCAAGGGCAGCTGAACATTTACGCGGCATTCTAGGTGAATTATTAGTAGCGGATGTTCGTGTACATCCCGCACTATCTTTATTTACAGATTTTGAAAATGGTACAACATTTAAACCAAAAGATGTACAGGCAGACTCTGTAAACCAAATGTTAGATCAGCTTATTCCTTGGGCAACGGCATTAAAAACAATTCGATAAGAGTGTAAGCAGTATGTTCAGTAAGTGTACATACTGCTTTCTATATGCAATGAATATCTTGGGAAATGATTGTTCCTAGCTTGTCATAAACCATTTTTCGCAAAATAGGGCTGTATGGAAGGTATGACTATATGAATGTTCTGGCAATATATAAAAAAACCAGAATTTCGTACTGAATTTTAGTTTTTTTAGAAATACATGGAACTTTTCTTGTGGTAGATTCGTATCCATTAATATAAGATAATTAATTGAAATAAGAAGAATTGAGGTGTGAGATGTGGCACAAAAACAAAATCAAAATGAGCTTTGGGCTTGGATTAAAGCAATCGGATTAGCTATTATTTTTACGATGGGTATCCGCTATTTTATTTTTTCTCCTGTAGCTGTAGAAGGAGCCTCCATGATGCCAACCTTTGAAGATGGTGATAAAGTTATCGTAAATAAAGTAGGACCGAAAATTTCAAGTTATCAACGCTTTGATGTGATTGTCTTTAAAGCAAACGAAGAAGAAAATTATATTAAGAGAATTATCGGGTTACCAGGAGATCATGTAGCTTATAAAGACGATGCTTTGTACATAAACGGAAAGGCCTACGAAGAGCCATATTTAACAAAGTATAAAGAAGCATTGCTGGATAAAGGCGATTTTACATATGATTTTACTTTAGAGGAGCAATTAGGTGAAATGACTGTGCCAGAAGGGCATTTTTTCGTTCTTGGTGATAATCGTCGAAGAAGTATAGATAGCCGAGATCAAAAAGTCGGATTTGTTGCACAGCATGAAATTTTGGGGACAGCAGGTTTTGTATTATGGCCATTTGATCGAATTGGTAGTACACACTAGCTAGTAGAAAAGAGGAAATGAAAAAAATGGTGACGGTCTATCATTATGATGCATTTAGTACAATTCCTAATAAGGGGAATCCAGCAGGTGTTGTAGTGGAGGGAGATGCCTTTAACGATGATGAGATGCAGGCGATTGCAAAGCAAGTAGGCTTTAATGAAACAGCATTTGCTCTAAAATCTGAGCGAGCAGATTTACGAATACGTTATTTTACGCCAGGCCATGAAGTAAATTTGTGTGGACATGCCACAATGGCAACGATTTATGCGCTAAAAACTAAAGGTCTATTAGAGAATAAGCGAGTTTTTACTATTGAAACAAAGGCTGGCATCCTTACAATTGAAATAACGGAGCAAAAATCAGGAGAAATTTGAATACACAGGCACAATAATAGCACCAATAATTGCTCATTTCACTTGGAATACAATTGGAGCGATTATATTTGGTGGTGTTTCTTTGGCAAGTGATTATCCAAATCTCTTAAACAGTACGTTTCAAGGAAATCCATTACTATAAGGTGGCATCTATAAAATTGAAGGCAGTATTATTGTATTAGCTGTTAATTTAATTCTAATTACATACTTGTTTATATTAAATAAAAGAGTTTCTAGCCAATATGAATAAGCGTACTTCTACAATTAAGTATGATTGTGAAACTTCACATTTCTAAATGATCAAATTTTTTATGATCCGTTTTAATCATTTATTTTCAAACGTAAATTGCAATATCAAGTTAGACACTTTTTTTAATACATCCCATGTCCGTATATTTTCTGTTCCTTTTCACTTTCATGTTTATTGTCTGTCGGTCTGCCAATTGGTTAAAACAGGGTTCTGGCGTAACGGAAAGGGCTTGCCCCTTGAAGTGGAGTCAGGTTCCTGTTAAATTGGCGGAAAGACCGATAGACAATAAACTCCCATTAACCCTAGGACAAGAGTTGGTTGATTCATGTCTTCTTACGCTAGATTCTCTTAATCTCTTTAATTCTTCCTCAAACATCTCATGCGGTGTTTTGAATCCATGTATTCGTCGTGGCAAGTGGTTCATTTTATCTTCTAC